>NZ_JFHO01000014.1:0-26430 GCF_000724705.2 Acidiphilium sp. JA12-A1 | reverse complement strand
GCTCCAGACCGCGCCTCGGGCCGCGCCCCCGCCGGCGCGCCGCCCCGCCCGCTCGGCCTGCCGCGCCCGTCCATCGACCCCTCGGTCGCCCGGCTGCGCCGCGCCCGGATGCTGACCGGACTCCTGATCGCCCATCCCGACCTGCTGCCGGCGCTGGAGGAGGCCTTCGGCCTGCTCGCCCTGCCGGATGACTGCGCCCGCCTGCGCGCGGCGATGAGCGTCTGGCTCGCCACCGCCGAAGCCCTTGACTCGGCGCTCCTCCTCAACCATCTCGCTCAGTCAGGTTTGCGTGAGGCGGCGGAACTCGCCCTGTCCGTCCTGCCGCGGCGGGGCCGCGGCAAGGAGACGGCAGGCGAAGCCCTGGAGTCGCTCTGGTATGGCATCTACGGGCTGATGAATCTGGACTGGCTGCGGCAACAATGCGAGGAACAGCGGATCAGGTTCGAGCAGGACCCCACGCCCGAAAACAACAACCGTCTGCGGGCCCTCGTCGAAGCGCGCTATCGCGCCGAGCGGGGCGAAGCGGACCTCGAAGCACCAACTTGAGCGCGCGCCCCCCGCGTCGCTGCCCTGGAGATTGATACACTGATGGCGACCAAACAAGCTGCTCCCGCCGAGACCGCCGCGCCCGAGGCCGAGGCGGACACCGCGACGCTCGACATCCAGTCGGCCTCGGTCAAGCGCCTGATCGCCCGCGGCAAGGAGCGGGGCTACATCACCTTCGACGAGCTGAACGCCGTCCTGCCCTCCGAGCAGAACAGCTCCGAGCAGATCGAGGACGTGATGTCGATGCTCAGCGAAATGGGCATCCAGGTGGTCGAGGGCGAGGAAGGCGAGGAGGCGGAAACCGCCGGCCGCGCCGAGAAGGACGAGGAGGCCGCCGAGGACGAGGAGGCCGCCTCCGGCAATATCAGCGAATCGAGCGGCAGCCGCACCGACGATCCCGTCCGCATGTACCTGCGCGAGATGGGCACGGTCGAGCTGCTCTCGCGCGAGGGCGAGATCGCCATCGCCAAGCGCATCGAGGCCGGGCGCGACATGATGATCGGCGGGCTCTGCGAAAGCCCGCTGACCTTCCGCGCGATCATCTCGTGGCACGAATCCCTCAAGGACGGGAAGATGCTGCTGCGCGACGTGATCGACCTCGAGGCCACCCAGGGCGGCGGCGATGGCGGCTTCAACCCCTCCGCCGCGGTCCCCGAGGAACCCGAGGAGGACGAGGAGGGCGAATCGAGCGGCCTCTCGCTCTCCGCCGTCGAGGAGAAGCTCAAGCCCGAGGTGTTCGAGACCTTCACCGAGGTCGAGAAGCTCTACGAGAAGTTCATGAAGCTCCAGCACAAGCGGCTGGAGGCGCTGAACGCCGGCGAGGAAATGGCCTCCCGCTCGGAGAAGACCTACGAGAAGCTGCGCGACGAGCTGGTGGCCAAGGTCGAGCAGGTCAGCCTGCACAACAACCGCATCGAGGAGCTGGTCATCCAGCTCAAGGAGCTGAACCAGCGCCTGAACGGGCTGGAAGGCCAGATGCTGCGCCTCGCCGAGGGCTGCAAGATCACCCGCGACGACTTTCTCGACGCCTATCGCGGCCGCGAGATGGACCCCACCTGGCTCGACGACGTGGCGAAACGCCCCGGCAAGGGCTGGAAGGTCTTCGTCGAGCGCTACGGCACCCAGGTCACCGAGCTGCGCGCCCAGATCGGCCGCATCGCCGCCGAGGCGCAGCTGCCGATCGAGGAATTCCGCCGCGTCTATTCCACCGTCTCGCGCGGCGAGCGCGACTCCACCCGCGCCAAGAAGGAAATGATCGAGGCCAATCTCCGCCTCGTCATCTCCATCGCCAAGAAATACACCAATCGCGGCCTGCAATTCCTCGACCTGATCCAGGAAGGCAATATCGGCCTGATGAAGGCGGTGGACAAATTCGAATACCGCCGCGGCTACAAGTTCTCGACCTACGCCACCTGGTGGATCCGCCAGGCGATCACCCGCTCGATCGCCGACCAGGCGCGCACCATCCGCATCCCGGTCCACATGATCGAGACGATCAACAAGCTGGTCCGCACCTCGCGGCAGATGCTGCACGAGATCGGCCGCGAGCCCACGCCCGAGGAGCTGGCCGAGAAGCTCGGCATGCCGCTCGAGAAGGTGCGCAAGGTGCTCAAGATCGCCAAGGAGCCGATCTCCCTCGAAACCCCGATCGGCGACGAGGAAGACAGCCATCTCGGCGACTTCATCGAGGACAAGAACGCGATCATCCCGCTCGATGCCGCGGTTCATGCCAACCTGCGCGAGGCCGCGACGCGCGTCCTCTCCTCGCTCACCCCGCGCGAGGAGCGCGTGCTGCGCATGCGCTTCGGCATCGGCATGAACACCGACCACACGCTGGAAGAGGTCGGCCAGCAGTTCAACGTCACCCGCGAGCGCATCCGCCAGATCGAGGCGAAGGCCCTGCGCAAGCTCAAGCACCCCTCGCGCAGCCGCAAGCTCAGGAGCTTCCTCGAGGACTGAGGCGCCGCCATGCTCGAATACGCCCGTGTCCGTCCCGGCGAGCCGTTCGACCGCGTTCAGGTCACGGTGACGTTCCTGCGCATGGACCGTCACCCGCCGCGGACCTGGCCGGCCCTGCCGCCCGGCGCGGCGATCGAGTATGTGCCGCACATGGATGTCGCGACCTATCGCGACCTCTACGACCGTGTCGGCCAGCCCTGGCTGTGGTGGCTGCGGCGGATCATGCCGGATGCCATGCTCGCCCGCCACCTGGCCGATCCGGCGGTCGCCATCCACGTGCTCCGCGTCGATGGCGCGGTTGCCGGTTTCTTCGAGCTCGACGCGACCCCCTGGCCGGACGTCAATCTCAGCTATTTCGGCCTGCTGCCGGGGGCGATCGGCCGCGGCCTCGGCTTCGCCCTGCTGGGGGCGGCGATCGAGCAGGTCTTCGCCGGCCCGGTCCGCGGCATGACGGTCAACACCTGCACGGCGGACCATCCGCGCGCCCTGCCCAACTATCTGCGCGCCGGCTTCCGCATCGTCCGCCGCATCGACGAGATGTGGGACATTCCCCGCCGGCTCGGCTTCGAGGTGCCGGACCATCTCCGCCCCGCCCAGCGCCCGGCCTGATTCCGTGCCCCCCGGCCGTGCCGCGCCCGGGAACGGCATGATCGACCCGGTCATCCTGTACCACTCGACCCATCTCGTGGTGATCGACAAGCCGGCCGGCCTGCCCAGCCATCGCGGCCGCGGCGGCGGGCCGAGCGTGGAGGACTGGTTTCCCCGCTGGCGGCGCGGCGCCGACGGTCCCTGGCTGGTCCACCGGCTCGATGCCGATACCGCCGGCTGCCTCGCCATCGCCCGGCGCAAGACCACGCTGGTCGCCCTGCAGCGCGCCTTCGCGCAGCGCCGGGTCGGCAAGACCTACTGGGCGATCGTCGAGGGCGTGCCGGCGGCGGCGCACGGCACGATCGAGCTGGCGCTGGCCCGCCGCACCGTTCCCGGCGGCTGGCGCGTCGCGCCCGATCCGCGCGGCGATCCCGCCATCACCGACTGGCGGTGCCTCGCGGCGGGGCAGGGCAGGGCGCTGCTCGAGCTGCGCCCGCGCACCGGCCGCACCCATCAGCTGCGCGTCCATTGCGCAGAATCCGGCTTCCCCATCGTTGGCGACCCGCTCTACGGCGCCGAAGCCGGCGGCATGTGCCTGCTCGCCCGCGCGCTCGCCCTGCCGCTCGCCCCGCCGGTCGCCGTCACCGCCGCCCTGCCGGCGCATTTCCGGGCGGCGGCGGCGGCCTCAGCGCTCGACCTGGCGCAACTGGTCGAGGAACGCCCGGCAGAATGAGGCGGCGGTCCGCTCGCGGATCTTGGCCAGCAGCGCCGCATGCCGCGCGACGCGCTCCTCCGGCGGCATCAGCAGCGCCGTGTGCATCGCATCCGCCACCTGGTCGGCGTCATACGGGTTGACGATCAGCGCCTCGGTCAGGTCCTCCGCCGCCCCGGCGAAGCGCGAGAGCACCAGCACGCCGGGGTCCGCCGGGTCCTGCGCGGCGATGTATTCCTTCGCCACCAGGTTCATGCCGTCGCGCAGCGGCGTGACCAGCCCGATGCTGGCGATCCGGTAGAACCCGGCGATCGTGGTGCGGTTCACCGCCCGCGTCATGTAGCGCACGGGCGTCCAGTCGAAATCCGAATAGGCGCCGTTGATCTCGCCCGCCTGCCGGTCCAGCTCCCGCCGCAGCGACTGGTACCGGTCGACATCCTCGCGCGAGCGCGCGGCGATCTGCAACAGGCTGATCCGGCGCAGATGCTCGGGGTGGCGCAGGAACAGCCGGCCGAAGGCGGCGAAGCGAAGGGGCAGCCCCTTGGTATAGTCCAGCCGGTCCACCCCGATCGCCAGCGCGCGCCCCACCAGGCTGGAGATCAGCCGCCGCGTCTCGGTCATGCCCGCCGCCCGCCGCGCCGCCCGGGCGAACCCCTCGACATCGATGCCCACCGGCGTCACCGTCGTCATGGTGCGGTGCCCGTTATGGACGAAGCCGTCCTCGCCCACGCGCTGCATCTCCATGCAGGACGCCGCCGATTCCAGGAAATTCAACCGGTCGCCATGCGTCTGGAAGCCGACCAGATCGGCCGCCGCCATCGCCCGCACCAGATGCTCCGCCTCCGGCAGCACGTGCAGCACCGCCGGCGGCACGAACGGGATATGCAGGAACAGCCCGATCCGGTTCTTCACCCCCAGCCGGCGCAGCGCCTCCGCCAGGGTCAGGAGCTGGTAGTCATGGATCCAGATCACGTCATCGGGCTGCAGCAGCGGCGCCAGCCGGGCGGCGAACAGGTCGTTCACCGCGACATACCCCTCGTAATCGTCCCGCCGATAATCGATCAGCCCGGTCCGGTAATGCAGCAGCGGCCACAGCGCGCCGTTCGAGAAGCCGACATAGAAGCGGCGATAATCCGTCTCGCCGAGATCCACCGTCGCATAGGTGATGCCCTGATGTTCGCTCACGCTCGCCCGGTCCGAATTCGCACCGCCCCGCCGGCCCGACCAGCCGAACCAGAGCGAGCCGGGGATCATCGCGTCCTCCAGCGCCACGGCCAGCCCGCCGGCCTTCGCGCCCTTGTCGGTCGGCAGCGACACCCGGTTCGAAACGACGACGAGCCGCCCCATCCTCACACCCTCCCCGGCGCCAGCGCGCTGCCCAGCCAGGCCAGCACCGCGGCCGGCGTGCCGTCGAAATCGCGGTGAACGTGCAGCCCGTGCCCGCCCAGCGCCGCCGCCGCCGCGATCGCCTCCTCGTCGGTCACATCGTCGCCGACGAAGACCGGCACGCGCCCGGCGAAAGGCGGCCGCGCCATGAACCATTCCAGCGCGCGCCCCTTGCCCGCGCCGCGCGGGCGGATCTCCCAGGCCATGTTCGCCGCCAGCCGCTCGACCTCCGGCGCCTCCGCGATCATCGCGCCGATCATCGCGCCCAGCGCCGGCCCCGCCTCGGGTGACGCCCGGTAATGCGCGACCAGCGAGGCCGATTTCGCCTCGATCCGCACGCCCGGATGCGCCGCCGCCGCCGCCTCCAGCGCCGCCCGCCAGGCCGCGCGGTTGGCCGTCTGCCGCACCGGATGATGGATTCGCCCCGCCGCGTCGCGCAGCACGAACCCGTGCTCGGCGCCGGCGGGGAAGGGGGCCGCGGTCACCGCGTCGATCTGCGCGAGCGACCGCCCCGAGAGTATCGCCAGCGCCCCGTCGCGCTGCGCCGCGAGCCCGCGCAGCATCGCCCCCAGCCCGGCGGGCACCGCCACCTCTTCCGCCGTCGGGGCAAACTCCAGCAACGTGCCGTCCAGATCGAGGAACAGCGCGTGATCGCGCGTCAGCTTCGGTCCCATCCGGGAGAAATGGGCATGGCTGATGCCCCGATCAACCAAGGAAGCCGCTCCGGCGGCGGAAGCCTACCGCCGCGCCCCCGGCCACGACATCAGGTGATGCCCCAGCAGCATCGGAATCCGCAGCAGCACATGGCCGTCATGGACGATGTCGATCGGCGGCTCCACGGTGATCGAGCGGAACCGCGGCGCATACCGCGTCTCGATCGCCGCGACCGATCCCGGCATCGCCGCGATCAGGATATTTTCGCCGATCAGCGATTGCGGCGGCGTGACCACGCCGAACTCGTGCGGATCGCCCTCGAACACCGTCATCCGCATGCTCGGCCCCACCGCATAGGCGATCTTCCCGGCATCGAACCAGCGCAGCGCGGCGAGCGCCAGCCCCGGCTGGTCGAACTGCCCGCGCGCCTTCAGCGCCGTGCGGAAGCTGGTCCAGTCGATCGCCTGCAACGTGGGGGACTTGCCGGGCGGAAACATCGAATCGAACCCCGGCACGATGCCGAACCGCACCTGCAGGGCGATGAACAGCGCCGCCGCCACCAGCAGCGCCGCCGTTCCCTTCGCCGCCCGGCCGATCCACAGCCGCATCGTCCCCGCCTGCCGCACTACCCAGTCGCCGAGCAGCGGGAACAGCATCAGGTAGCCCGGCGCCGCCCAGTGGAACAAAATCTTGCGCGACGACCACAGCCCGATCACCGAGAACAGCACCACCGGCACCACGCCCAGCCAGGCCAGCAGCCGCGCCCGCCGGTCGCTCCCCCGCAGCCCGCCGATCATCAGCGCCACCATCGGCACGAAGATCCAGGGGGCCACGAACAGCGCCTCGCCGCCCCAGATCGCGAAGGGCCGCAGCGGATGCAGCCCGAACCCGGTCGCCCGGTCGCCCTGATAGCCGAACGACGCCCAGCCGTTCAGCGCGTTCCAGATCACCACCGGCGAGAACACCACCGCCGCCAGCACGCAGGCCACCCACGGCCCCGGCGTCGCCAGCGCCCGCCGCGCCCGCGCATCCACCAGCATGAACAGCAGCGCCCCCGCCATCACCAGCACGGCGTTATATTTCGAGGTCATCGCGAGGCCGATCAGGATGCCCGCCAGCGGCCAGAAATCCGCATCCGGCGTGGCCTCCATCTCCGGCCGCGCGATTCCCAGCGCCCGCGCCAGCGCCCAGGCGGCGCCGACGAGGAAGAAGTCGAGCGGCCCGTCCGGCAGCACCCAGGTGCCGAAGGCGAGCGAGAACACCGGCGAGATGTTCAGCCCGATCACCGCCCACAACCCCGCCGCCGGCGAGAACAGCCGCCGCGTCAGCCCGTACATCAGCCCGCCCGTCGCCGCGAACATCGCGATGAACGGCAGCCGCACGATGAACGGCGAGTGCAGCCCGGTCAGCCGCTGGATGCCGAGTTCCATCCACCACGAGATCGGCGGATGGTCGAAATACGAAAGCTGGAACGTGTGCGCGGCGGCGACCATGTAGCTCTCGTCGATCCCGAGCCCCATGCCGGCGGCGAGGACGAGCCGCGCCAGCGTCGCGGCGAGAATGACGAGCAGCGCCGCGCTGCCCGGTTTCATCTGCTTCATGACCGCACCGCATGGGCGAGGCGTGCCGGCCGGTCAAGCGCCGCCGCCCCGGTCTCACGCGAGCCTGACTTGCCGGGTGCCGAATCCCGCCCTAACACCGGCGCCACACGGAGGTTCACGATGTCACGACAAGCCCTCGACCGCCGCACCATGCTCGGCCTCTCCGGCCTCGCACTCGGCGGCCTCGCCCTGCGCTCCGCCTGGGCCGACAGCGCCCCCGCCGGCCCGGCCATCGTCCCGCTCGAAGGCCATCTCCCGCCGCTCGCCTTCCGCATGGAGGATGTCGAAACCGGCCGCCCCGTCACCGAAGCGGCCTTTCGCGGCCATCCGGTGATCCTCTATTTCGGCTTCACCCGCTGCCCGGATACCTGCCCGCTGACCATGCAGAACGCGGCGAAGCTCGTCACCCTGCTGGGCAAGGACGGCCCGGACCTGCGGGTCGCCTTCGTCACCATCGACCTCGCCTACGACACGCAAGCCCGCCTGAAGGCGTACGTCGCGAAATTCGGCAAGCCGCCGGTCTTCACCGGCCTGCGCGGCACTCCGGCGGAACTCAAGGCGGCGGCAAAGCGCTTCGGCGTCTATTACCGCGCCCCCACCGGCCCCGATTCGCCCGATCCCGAATCCGCCATCCGCCACAGCAGCGCCACCTATCTCTTCGGGCCGGACGGCCGCGCCGTCGCCCTGCTCGCCAGCTTCCCCACCTCGCGGCCCGACCTGCCGGCGGTCGCCGCCCTCATCCGCAAGACCATGGACAGATCCTGATGCGCCGCGTCCTCGCCGCCCTCGCGTGCCTCCTGCTTCCCGCGGCCGCTTCCGCCGCCCCCGCCGTCACGGCGCAGGGCGGCTGGTTCCGCTACCTGCTGCCGCAGATCCCGGCCGGCGGCTTCGTCACCCTCACCAACGCGGGCGACACGGCGGCGGTGCTGACCGGCGCCAGCTCCCCCGCCTGCGGCAGCGCGATGCTGCACCGCAGCCTCAACCGCAGCGGGATGGACATGATGATCGACGTAAACTCCATCACCATCCCCGCCCACGGCACGTTCCGCTTCGCCCCCGGCGACTACCACATCATGTGCATGAAGCCGCACATGACGGTGGGGACGACGGCGAACGTCACGCTCCGCTTCCGCAACGCGCCGGACCTGACCGTGCCCTTCACCGTCTACGGCGCCGACGGGCGTCCCACGGGCCAGTAAGACCCCCCGTGTCGCATCTCCGCCCGGCGCTGCTCGCCGCCCTGCTGCTGCTGCCAACTCTCGCTCCCGCCGCCCTCCCGCCCCAAGGCACAGCAGCGGGCAACGCGGCGCGGGGCAAAGACATCGTCGCCCACGGCACGGCGAACGGGGTGCTGCCCTGCATGGTCTGTCACGGCACCGATCTCGCCGGCAACCCGGCCATCGGCGCCCCGCGCCTCGCCGGCCTGCCGCAAGCCACCACGCTCGCCGCCCTGGCCGCCATCGCCGCCGGGAAACAGGGGAAAAACTACGTGATGCGCAACATCGCCCACGCGCTCACCGGGGCCGACCGCGCCGACATCGCCGCGTATCTCGCCTCCCTGCCGGAAGCGGACTGACCGGCCCGCCCGCGTCGGAAGAGCGTGCGTCCCGATCCCTGCGGACCGGGCCGGCGCGTCAGCCGAGCCGCGCCAGCCAGCCGGCCAGACTGCCGGGCTTGCTCCGGCTCACCGCCTCGATATCGGCGGCCAGCGCCTTGTAGTCCGGGTGCCGCGTCAGCCCGAGATCGGGAATGATGAACCGCGCCCGTCCCTTCGGGTCGAACACGTAGACCAGCGCCGAATGCACCACCTGGTATTTCTGCGGATCGGGCGAGGGGTGCACCGAGGCCACCACCCGATAGCGCCGCGTCAGCCGGTAGATCTGGTCCGGCGTGCCCCGCAGGCCGAGGAAGTGGCTGTCGAACAGCGCCACATATTTCGCCAGCACCGCGTCCGTGTCCCGCTTCGGATCGATGGTGACGAACAGGAACACCACCTTCTTCGCCGCCGGGCCAAGCGCGCGGAACAGCATGTGCAGCTTGTAGAGCGTGTCGGGGCAGACATCCGGGCAGTTGGTATAGCCGAAATAGAGCAGCACCGTCCGGCCGCGGAAATCCCGGGCGGTGACGGTCTTTCCCGTCTCCGCCTCGGTCATGGTGAAGTCGAGCGGCGGCACCAGCCCGCTCACCTCCACCACCCCGCCCTTGCCGAGCGGCACGCCGCTCAGCGTCTCCGGCCCGGAATTCGCGGCAAAGGTATTCGCGGCGAAGGCCGGGCTCAGGGCGAGGCCGGCAGCGAGCAGCAGGGCGGCGAGGGCGCGGATCATGCGCCCGGCTCGCCGATCTTCCGCTTCAGCGCCTCGTTCACCAGCGCCGGGTTGCCCTTGCCCTGCATCGCCTTCATCACCTGGCCGACGAAGAAGCCGAACAGCTTGTCCTTCCCCGCCTTGTATTCGGCGAGCTTGTCGGCGTTGGCGACAATCACCTTGTCGATCGCCTCGTCGATCGCGCCGGTATCCGTCACCTGCTTCAGCCCGCGCGCCTCGACGATCGCGCCCGCCGCATCGCCGGTGTCGAACATCAGCTCCAGCACCTCCTTGGCGATCTTGCCGTTGATCGTCTTGTCGGTGATCAGGTCGAGCAGCTCGCCGAGCCGGGCCGCGTTCACCGGCGAGGTCTCGATGCTCGTCCCGGTGCGGTTGAGATGGGCGAAGAAATCGCCGAGCATCCAGTTCGCCACCAGCTTCGCATCGCGCCCGGCGGCGACGGTCTCGAAGAAATCCGCCGTCACCTGCTCCATCACGAAGATCGACGCCTCGTAGCGCGACAGGCCAAAGTCGCGCATCAGCCGCGCCCGCTTCGCATCCGGCAGCTCCGGCAGCGTCGCCTTCAGCGACTCCACCCACTCCTCCTCCAGCACCAGCGGCAGCAGGTCCGGCTCGGGGAAATAGCGGTAGTCGTGCGCGTCCTCCTTGCTCCGCATCGAGCGGGTCACGCCGCGCGCCGGCTCGAACAGCCGCGTCTCCTGATCCACCGTCCCGCCCGCTTCCCAGATCTCGATCTGCCGCTTCGCCTCCGCCTCGATCGCCTGCATCACGAAGCGGATCGAGTTGACGTTCTTGATCTCGCAGCGGGTGCGGAACGGCTCGCCATGCTTGCGCACCGACACGTTGACGTCCGCCCGCATCGAGCCCTCGTCCATGTTGCCATCGCAGGTGCCGAGATAGCGCAGGATGGTGCGCAGCTTGCGCAGATAGGCGCCGGCCTCTTCCGGCGAGCGCATGTCCGGCTCGCTGACGATCTCCATCAGCGCGACACCCGAGCGGTTGAGGTCGATCAGCGACTTGCTCGGATGCTGGTCATGCATCGACTTGCCGGCATCCTGCTCCAGATGCAGCCGCGTGATCCCGATCGTCCGCGTCTCGCCCGATTCCAGCTCGATCTCGATCGCCCCGGCGCCGACGATCGGATGCTCGTACTGGCTGATCTGATAGCCCTGCGGCAGGTCGGCGTAGAAATAGTTCTTCCGGTCGAACCGCGAGACGAGGTTGATATGCGCGGCAAGCCCCAGCCCGGTGCGCACCGCCTGCGCAACGCACTCGCGGTTGATCACCGGCAGCATCCCCGGAAACCCGGCATCGACGAAGCTCACCTGGCTGTTCGGTTCGGCGCCGAAGGCCGTCGCCGCCCCGCTGAACAGCTTCGAGCGCGAGATCACCTGGGCATGGACCTCAAGCCCGATCACCAGCTCCCACGCGCCGGTCGTCCCCTCGATCACGTAGCTCATGCCGCGCCTCCCGCCATCACGCCCGGCCGGTGCGCGAACCCCGCCGCCCGCTCCAGCACGGACGAGACGGCGAACACCGTCTCCTCGTCGAAATGCCGCCCGATCACCTGCAAGCCGAGCGGCAGCCCGGCCGCATCCAGCCCCGCCGGCACGCTCATCCCCGGCACGCCGGCGAGCGAGGCCGGCACCGTGAACACGTCGTTGAGATACATCGTCACCGGATCGTCCATCTTCTCGCCCAGCGCGAACGCCGCCGAGGGTGCGGTCGGCGTCAGCAGCGCGTCCACCTTCCCGAACGCCTCCTGGAAATCCCGCAGGATCAGCGCCCGCACCTTCTGCGCCTTGAGGTAATACGCGTCGTAATACCCGGCCGAGAGCACGTAGGTCCCGATCATGATCCGCCGCTTCACCTCCTCGCCGAACCCCGCCGCCCGCGTGCGCTCATACAGGTCGATCAGGTCCTTGCCCTCGACCCGCGCGCCGAACCGCACCCCGTCATACCGCGCGAGGTTGGACGACGCCTCGGCGGGTGCGACGATGTAATACACCGGCAGCCCGTATTTCGTGTGCGGCAGCGAAACATCGACGATCTCCGCCCCCTCGCGCTTCAGCCAGTCGATCCCGTCCTGCCACAGCTTCTCGATCTCCCGCGGCATGCCCTCCACGCGATACTCCGCCGGAATCCCGATCCGGAGCCCCTTCACCCCGCGCCCGCACGCCGCCCGGAAATCCGGCACCGCCCGCTCGGCCGAGGTCGAATCCCTCGGATCGAACCCGCTCATCTCGCGCAGCAGAATCGCGCAATCCTCCACCGTCCGCGCCATCGGCCCCGCCTGGTCCAGCGACGAGGCGAACGCGATGATCCCGAACCGCGAGCACCGCCCATAGGTCGGCTTGATCCCGGCGATCCCGCTGAACGCCGCCGGCTGGCGGATCGACCCGCCGGTATCCGTCCCCGTCGCCCCCATCGCCATCCGTGCCGCCACCGCCGCCGCCGACCCGCCGGACGATCCGCCCGGCACGAGCTTCGCGCCATCCGCCCGCTGCCACGGATTCTCCACCGGCCCGTAGCCCGACGTGATGTTTGACGATCCCATCGCGAACTCGTCGAGATTGGCCTTGCCCAGCATCACCGCCCCGGCCGCCTTCAGCTTGCCCGACACCGTGCTCTCATACGGCGGCACGAACGGCTCCAGGATCCTCGATCCCGCCGTCGTCCGCACCCCCTCGGTGCAGAACAGGTCCTTCATCGCGATCGGAATCCCCGCAAGGGCAGGGGCCTCGCCCTTCGCCCGCGCATCATCCGCCGCCCGCGCCTGCTCCAGCGCCAGCTCCGGCGTCGTCGTGATGAACGCGTTCAGCCGCGGGTTGAGCGCCTCGACCGCCGCCACATGCGCCTCGGCCAGTTCCACCGCCGAAACCTTTTTCGCCGCCAGCGCGTCCAGCGCCGCGGCGATCGTCATATCCATCAGGCTCATTCCACCACCTTCGGCACCGCGAAGAAATCGCCGATCCGCTCCGGCGCGTTCGCCAGCACGCGGTCCGGATACCGCCCGTCCGTCACCTCGTCCTCCCGCATTCTGAGCGCCATCTGCGCCCCGCCCGAAAGCGGCGCGACCCCCTCCACATCCACTTCCGCCAATTGTTCCACATAGCCGAGAATCGCGTTGAGTTCGCCGGCGAGCCGCGGCACCGCGTCCTCATCCAGCCGGATACGGGCGAGTTTCGCGATGCGGCGCACCGTCGCGTGATCGAGAGACATGACTGATCCCTTGGGTTTCTGAGCGCGCTGGACCATAAACGCGCGCATGACACTGTTCAACCTGACCGACCTCGCCTCAACCCTGCCGCGCAACGCAAGGCTGATCGGCCTCGACCCCGGATCGAAGATCATCGGCATCGCCCTCTCCGATGTCGGCCGCCGCCTCGCCACCCCCTATGGCGCGATGAAGCGCGGCAAGCTCGCCGAGGCCGCCGCCACCATTCTCGACATCGCCCGCAAGGAAGGCGCCGCCGCCATCGTCATCGGCCTGCCCCTCTCGATGGACGGCTCGATCGGCCCCGCCGCCCAGGCCGCGCGCGACTGGGCGCACGCCATCGCCCGCGAAACCGGGCTGCCCGTCGCGATGATGGACGAACGCCTCTCCTCCGCCGCCGTCAACCGCGCCCTCATCGAGGCGGACGTCACCCGCGCCAAACGCGCCGGACGGGTCGACGCCGCCGCCGCCTCCTACATGCTCCAGGGCGCGCTCGACCTGCTGAACGAACCCCGCCCCGAAGAATGACCCCCGAACAATAATCCCCCCACCGTGAACACCGCCGCGATCCTCGCCCTCCTCGCCGCCGCCGCCACCCTCGAAGTCGGCGGCGACGCCCTGATGCGCGCCGCCCTCCACCACCATGGCCTCGCCCGCGCCCCCTTCCTCGCCGCCGGCATCCTCGTCCTCGCCGCCTACGGCCTCGTGGTGAATCTCGGCCCGTGGGATTTCGGCCGCGTCCTCGGCATCTACGTCGTCCTCTTCTTCCTCGTCGCCCAGCTGGTGAACTGGCTCGGCTTCGGCCTCCGCCCATCCCCCGCCATCCTCCTCGGCGGCGCCCTCATCTGCGCCGGCGGCCTGGTCATGACCCTCTGGCGATAACCCCCCGGCAATGACCCTCTGGCAATGACCATCCACGCCCACATGTTCTGGCACGGCGACCCGCCCCGCCGCCTCGAACGCCTCGCCATGCGCAGCTTCCTCGCCCAGGGCTACGCGCTGACGGTCTGGACCTACACCCCCCAGCCCAGCCTCCCGCCCGGCGCCACCCGGGCCGACGCCGCCGAAATCCTCCCCCAATCCGCCCTCTTCACCAACCGCCGCGGCTCAATCGCCAGCTTCACCGACTGGTTCCGCTACCTCGTCCTCTCCCGCCACGGCGGCCTCTGGACCGATTCCGACGTCATCGCGCTCCGCCCCGCCTCCGCTCTCCCGGCGCACAAATTCCTCGTCACCCAATGGGAATGGTTCCACCGCCGCCTCCGCCCGCGCGGCTGGAAAATCACCCTCAACAACAACGTCATCTTCAACCCCACCCCCACGAAGGGCGACCTGGTCGACCTCGCGCTCGCCCTCGCCGAACGCTTCCCCAAGGACGCGATCGACTGGGGCGAACTCGGCCCCGACCTGCTGACCGCGCTTTCGCGCCTCCACCCCGCCCACGGCTACGCCATCATGCCGCCCGGCTTCGCCAACCCGATCGGCTACTGGCGAAGCCCCACCGCCCTGCTGCGCCCCAACCCGCCCCGCCTGAAGCCCGAAACCGCCTTCCTCCACGCCTATGGCGAAATGTGGCGCCGCGCCGGCATCAGCCCCGACGCCCCGTTCCCCCCCGGCAGCCTCCTCGCCACCCTCGCCAAAGCTTTCGGCGAGCCCAACCCCTGATCCCGCGCCGCGCCCGTCACAACAACGTTATTGAACGTTAGTCTTTCTCACCCTCCCGCCATCATGGCACCTTCGCCGGATGCCGCAGGAGAGCGAGACAATGCCCGACACCACCCCCCCGAACACCGCCGCGCCAATCACCGGCCCGTCCCCGACAACCGCATCCCCGCCCGACATCCTCACCCTCGTGATCGAAACCTTCATCATCCCCTTCGAAGGCTTTTCTCCCACCCCCTACCGCGACGCCGCCGGCACCTGGACCATCGGCTACGGCTCCACACGCGACGACACCGGCGTCCCCGTCACCCAGGCAACCCCGCCCATCACCCGCGCCACCGCCGAAGCCCTCGCCCGGCGAGACCTCGCGAGCGCCCGCCAGACCGTCACCCACGCCGTCACCGTCCCCCTGACCACCAACCAGCAGGCCGCCCTCATCGACTTCGTCTACAACCTCGGCGCCGGCAATTTCCTCCGCTCCACCCTGCTCCGCCTCCTGAACAACGGCGACTACAAAGCCGCCGCCGCCCAGTTCCCCCGCTGGGACCTCGCCAACGGAATCCCGCTCCCCGGCCTCCGGCGGCGACGCGAGGCGGAGGCGGCATTTTTCTCCTCCGTTACGGCGGTGGGGGAGGCGGCAGCGGTGAGCGGGTACGAATAAACACGTTGCAAAATGCAAAGTTTACGGTTCAAAAATCTATTTTTTATGATAAGCTAAAGTTGAAAACGTGACATCAATATCTCGCTGAATCGACGCACCTGGCCAGCAAAATGTTACGTCTAGCGAATCGAAACTAAAAATATGAAGTAAATGCCATGAAAAAAATTGACGTTGCATATGAAATATTTTTAAAAATTGTAGATTTTATAAAATCTAATGAAGATAATATAGTTAACGAGTCAGAGACCCGATTTAAGGTACTTGACCGTATATTAATTGAAGTTCTTGGGTGGAAGCAAGAAGATATTTCTGTCGAACCTAAGACGTCTAGTGGATATATTGACTATCTATTGTCTAGTGGCGGGCGACATGTATTTGTAATAGAAGCAAAAAGAAAAGATTATGATTTATTTTCTACAAAAATTCCAGGATTTTGCTATTATAAAGTTGGAGGTCCAGCTTTGTCAGTTGCCAAAGAAGGAATTGAACAGGCGGCACGATACTGCTTTGAAAATGCTATACCCTACGCGGCGCTAACAAATGGACTATCTTGGATTGGTTTTCGTGCAGTACGGACAGATGGAATTGTATATCGTGACGGATTGGCGGCAGCGTTCCCTAATTTTGATTCAATAAAAGATAGGTTTGCTGAGTTTTATGATCTGTTTTCGTATGAGGGAGTTAGAAGTAAACTATATAATATATACCTAAATCGTGAAGAGGGTGGTGTGCTTACTGGTTCTGAAGAGCTTGTTAGCCTTGTGCCCCCTCACCCATCCCCTCATTTCGTAGTCGGCATGAAATTGCCGAATATGCCACTGCTGCGCAGCATTTCCGTGAACCGCCGCATCAGGGGCAATAGCCGATGCTTCGGCATGTTCGGGATCAATTCATAGAGCATGCATCCCTGACGGAACAACGAGTGTGAGCGGGTCTTCGATGTGTTGGACTTGAGCTGTCGATCCATTCCCAGGCTCTCGCCTGCCGTCCCGAGCATGGTCAGCAGCGCCATCGCAAACGCGCTGATCAGCAGCAGCCGATCACGCCTCTCCGGTTCGGCGATGCGGATCTCGGCCATTCCCATCCCAAAACGCAAATCCTTGACGTCTCTGAAGCTGGGTTCGATTGTCCAGCGTCGAGAATATTGCTTGATCAATGTCCCTGCAGACGCCACGGCGTCACTGCTCGCCAGGCACCATGGCTCCTTCATATCACGCGCATGGACGCACACCACGGCACCAACCTGATAGGCGTGCGAGGCGGTGACGCGTGCGCCCCGCAGTTTGCGCGCCCGGCCCGATTTACCGACCCACTCGGCCGCGGTTCGCGTCTCGCCTGCGGCATCGGTGACATGGATGTTGCCGCGGAAGCGAATGACATAGGCAAAGCCAAGCTCTGTAAGATACGCGAACAGCTTGTGGTCACCGAAGCCGCGATCGGCCAGGATGGTCACCCGGCACCCGGACGGGACAACCTCCGACAGGCGGCGCAGGCAGGTATCCTCAATGGCGTTGCGCTGATCTTTCAATTCATCTTTCCACATCGACAGCCACAACAAAGGCATCGCCCGGCCATGGCCGCTCACCAGGTTGAGCGCCAATGTTGCCTGATCATCGCCGTCGAAATCCGTCCAGTCCATGGCAACGACGATGTCCGGCTGCGAACCCACCAGATGCGGCACCCAACGGGCGAAGCTTTCCCAGACGTCGATACCCCCGTTACCGAGCAGGCGATCAACCTGCTTGATCGCGTGCTTGGTCACCAGCCCGCGCGCCTGTGCCAACGCCTGACCGATCATCGCGACGGCGAGCGACGCACCGGTCATCACGCCCAGCGTCGCAGCGGAAAGGGAGTCAACGCGCTTGGCATGGAGATCATGGGCATAAAGCTCGTCAATGAACCCACGGATATCCTTCAGCCGCCCACCATCACGCTTTTTCGATGCTGCAATTCCCATGATCCACTCTCATCCATGCATTCCAACTCTTGGTAGAGAGTCGCAGCGAATCGGCGCAAAATCTCAGCCTTTAGAAAATGAGGGGAGTCCTGAGTTGTGCCCCAAAAAGAAATTTTCTTGATGAAAAAAAATGATTTATCGAGGGATATCGATCAAGTTTTCTTAGAATTTTTTAGAACAATTACAGGCGAAACCGATAGTGAAATGCTACGCCATTGTTTTGTAGAAACTCCAGAAAGTCATGAAGCGGATCGTAGCCTTGAAAAAATTACAAGAGAAATTGTGAGCAATATTAAAGAAATTGGAAGTGATGCTGATGAATTGCTAAAAAAAGAAATACAATTGTCATTTGAAATCAAAAAAGGACAAATCATACTAATTGTTGGGAATAAAGGTGCTGGAAAATCAACCTATTTAGATCGCTTTTTTCGTTTGGTTTTAGATCGGACAACTAGAGAGCAATGCTTAATCCTACGCGTACCCCTCGAATATTCGTCGGGTAGTGTAGATGGGGTGCATGAATGGCTTACAGATCAGCTCATAGAACGTGCAGAGGAAGAGTTATATAATGGCGGAAATCCAACCTATGACGAACTGGTTGGCATATTTTTCGATCAATACCAAAGATGGTCAACAGGAGAGTTTAAACACCTTCATGACACGGATATAAGTCAATTTAAAATTAAATTCGGTGATCATATATTCAATTTACGGCAAACTAAACCTTTTAATTACCTAATTTCAGTACTAAAGAGAGCGGTTAGGCAGAGGCGGATTCTACCTTGTATAATATTTGATAACGCTGACAATTTTCCAGTTCCATTTCAAGATGTCGTATTTCAATATGCGTACTCAATATATCTCGCAGTTCTCTCGGTAGTTGTGGTGCCGATTACCGATCGGACGATCTGGCGTCTTTCAAAAACTGGTGCTTTGCAATCGTATTCTGCAAAAACGTTTTATCTGCCAGTTCCATCAACCCGTGAAGTTCTTGAAAAGCGTGTCTTATATATAAAACGTAAAATTGAAGAAGGAAGAGATCAGAGTCAGGAATACTTTACGAAAGGTGGACTACGAATCAAAATGGAGAATATGCCGGCATTTGCAGCATGCGTAGAAGAGGCATTCATTCGTACCGATTTTGTATCACGTCGGGTGGGATGGCTATCAAATTATGATTTGCGGCGAAGCCTTCAACTTTCGCAGCAGATTATTACTGCGCCAATATTGAAGGTTGAGGAACTCGTCGCTGCATATTTCAAAAGAAATGCAATAACGCTACCAGAAATGCGGGTTACACAGGCGCTTCTTCTGGGAAATTATAATAAGTATCGCTACGATGCGCATGAATTTGTTGTAGATTTATTCCGGCTTGAAATTGATAGTATTAACTCACCACTTTTACGAATGAGTTTATTGCGATTACTGATTGACAAGGCAAATTCAGCACCTGCGACATTGGGTGCATATATGTTATTTGAAGATATTGAGAACTATTTTGACGCAATGGGTGTTGCGACACAACAAATTCTGGCGGCAGTAGAGGAATTGGTAAAATATCGGCTAGTTGAGCCGTATGAACCTGATATTGAGAGAGTTTTACCTACCTCGAGGCTTGGGGTAACACTGTCCGGCCGTATGCATTTTGAAATGGCACTGAGTGATCCGGTATATATCGAGCAAATGGCACAAACGACGCCGGTTCGTTCGTATGATCTGATATTGAGCCTCAGAAATATAATGAATAAAAAGATGAGCTATGGGGATTGGCAAATGCTTAGACATGAATTCGCTGAGTATTGCCTCAAGCAAGATGAATTATTTATAAAAATGCCAAAACACAAGGCTTATAATACTCAGGGCGATTTCCGGAAGGAGTTTCGAGCGAACTGGTGCAAGCAGGAGAACTGAGGCTGAAATCCCACTGACGTAGGTCTACTAAAGACGTTTCGTATTGAATGATCTAATATTCCGCTTGACGCTAATTTTTTTGACAAACCTCCTTGCCCACCCCCACCCCCTCATGGGATTTTTGATCCCGTGACCACCCCAACCCCCCCATCCCCCGGTCTTTTGCTCCGCCCGCGCTTCGACGCCTTCATCGAAGCGCTCTGCGCCCATATCGCGGGGGAGGGCGCAAAGCGCCGCATCGCCGGGCCGCTCATCATCCTCATCTGGCAGCGCCTCCGCCGCCTCGCCGCCCGCTTCGCCCGCCTCGTCACCACCCAACCCCGGGCGCGCGCCACCCGGCCCGCAGGCCGCTCCGGCCCGCCGCACACCCTCCCGCGCGCCTTCGGCTGGCTCGCCCGCCTCATCCCCGGCACCGCCTCCGTCGCCGCCCAGTTCCGCGCCCTGCTCGACACGCCGGACATGGCCGCCCTCATCGCCGCCACCCCCGAAGCCGGGCGCATCCTCCGCCCGCTCTGTCACACGCTCGGCATCCGCCCGCCCGCACCGCTCCGCCGCCCGCGCCGGCCCCGCCGCGCGCCACCGCCCGAAGCCGCCGTCCCCCAAGCTACCCCCACGCCCCGAACCGCCGGCGCGCCATCCTGCGCCGGCGCCAAACCCCGCCTGGCCCCGCGCCCCCGGCGCCACCCGCTTCAACCCGCCCCGCCGCGAAAAACCCGCCTGACGCCGCATCGCCCCGCCGCGCCATCAACGTTCCGGATTCAAAACAAAAAGCTGGCCCGGCCGGTCGGCGCCGCGGCGGCCGGGGGGCCGGGAACAAAAAACATCCCGGCGCATGGCCATGCGCCGGGATGTCTCGCGAAGGCGTCGGTTGATCAGAGCATCATCCGATCAGATGGAGTCATCTGATCGGATAAAGATGCTCTGTTTATCAACAGGATAGAGCACGACATCCGATCCGAAAGGATCGGAACGTGCTCTAGACGCCGGGATTGGTGCTCGGCAGCGGATTGAAGTCGGACGGCACCGATGTGCGAATACCCTTGGCCACATCGGTCGGGACGATGTGATCCGCCTGGCAGCCATTGCCGCCATACTGCGGCAGCGACATGATCGCCTTGTTCGGGATCATCGCATAGCTCGCCGGCAGCGGTGCCGCCCGGCCGGTCAGCCGTGCCGGATCGAAGGCGCCCATCAGATCGCCGACATAGGGGGTCAGCGCATCGGCCGGGCCGATATTCGCCTCGCCGAATTCCTTCTCGCCATCGGCGCGGCCCTTCAGCTCGTCCGGCAGCAAGGCGAGCGGCGTCAGGCCGAACAACTCGTCGACGAACTTCACCACCGAGGACTGGCTGCCGTCCTGATGATCCACCTCATGCGTCCGTGCATAGGGCGAAATCAGGATCAGCGGCACGCGCGGGCCGAACTTGAACACCTGCTTGTCCGGACCGTTGACGATGACCGGCGGCGGCACATGGTCGTAATCGCCTTCGGAATCGTCCCAGGTGATGATGATCGCGGCATGCTTCCAGTATTTGCTCTTCGCGATCGCGTTCACCGCCTTCGCCACCATCGCCTCGCTGATCTGGGCGTCAGAATAGGCCGGGTGGTCGTCATCGCCGAGGAAGTTGGCACGCGCGGCGGCAACCGGATTGTCCGGCGTCAGGCCGAAAATGTTCTGGAAACCGCCCTTGACGTAGAACACGCCGCCGGCGGCCGGCAGGGTGCCGCCCTTGAGCGCCGTGAACAGGTCGCCGAGCCCGTGCAGGTTGGCGCGTTCATCCGGGTTGTTGGCGACGTAGCCGAAATATTGCGGGCCGTTATGGTGGGTGATGTAGGAGGCATGGGTGCCGTTGGCATCCACCGGGTTGGCGGGATCGGTCGGCTCGTGGTCGTAGCCTTCCTCATACCAGCCCCAGTTGACCTGCTTGTGGCCGGACCGGGTCAGGTAGGAGATGTCGTCATGAATGTCGGCAAGGTCGCCGGCGGCATCGCTGTCGTGACGGGTGATCGCGGTGGCATTGCGGCCCATCGTGTTGATCGCGATGGAGGCGTAGGTCTGGTTGAGCTGTACGCCATAGGTATAGGCGGACCCGCCGAAATCCCCCGCATTGACCGGCACGTTGGGCGTCTTGTTCGGGTCGAGCGGCGAGCCCCAGAGCGGGTCGTTGTCATCCATCACCGGCTCGCCGGCACCGGCCTCCGTCACCTTGAGGCCGTGCGGGTTGGTCGCGGTCGGCCCGGTTGCCGGATCGAACGTGCTGAACGCCTCGTTCGGATGCAGGGCCCACTGGGTCAGGCCGGTCTGGGCGGCGAAGATCGACAGGTTACCCGGCGTCGACGGGCCGGTGATGTCCTGGAAGACATGGTCGAACAGCACGAAGCGGTCGGCATAGCGCCAGAGGAAGGGCACCGTATCGCAATCCTCGTAGGCCATCGCGAGCTCGCCGAACTGCTTCGCCTTCAGCGAGGGATTGCCGGTCGGCGAATATTTCAGCTCCTCGGTGACGGCGAACTTGTCCATCAGCGGCTTGCCGGCGACGACGTCCATCTTGGCGGCGATGCGGGCGTGCGAATGGTCGATATCGTCGGTGTCCCACGCATACTGCTTCGGCCCGATGCGGAAGGGCGAGATGGTGCCGACGGTGCCATCGGTGTTGACCAGCGTTTGCACGAAGCCGGGGGTCTTCGCGGCCGGCTGCGAATAAAGTCCGTCAGCACCGGGGAAGGTACCGAAATAGGAGTCGAACGAGCGGTTCTCCTGATACAGCACGAAGACATACTTGATCTTCTTGCGGACGAGCTGGACGAGCTGCGCATGGGTGAGGTGGAAGCGGTGGCGGCGATGTTCGCCATGCTCGCCCTGCTCACGGCCGCCATTGTGCCAGGCCTCGCGGTCCATCAGCCCGGCGACGAAGGCGTGGGCATCGTCCGGACGGTTGAAGGCGAGGCGCCCGTCTTGCTCGGCCAGTGCCGGCTGGATGGTCATGCTCAGCGCGCAAAGTGCTGAACAAGCCATTGCCAAAGCTCGTTTCATAATTCGCTCCACACGAAATGTTTACCTCGCGCGGATATATACAGATCAAATTTCCCGATTTCGTGATAGTTCCGTTGCAAGAATGTGAAATTAACGCGGACCGAACATCCGTTGTGCCATCGTTATTGCCCGCGCCCGATAGGCGGCGTTCAAGCGCGGCGTGGCCGAATGGTAGTCGCCGATGCCCTGCATAAGGTTGCCCGCGCGGTCGATGTCAGTGCGCAGGATGAAGGCGGCGGCGGCAATATTGAAACACGGATCGTCGATCAGGCGTCGTCGCGTTTCGCGTGCGCCAAGCCGTGCCCGGCGGGCGATCGTATCGAGCCAGACACTGTTCACCTGCATCGGCCCATAATCCGCGGTGCCATTGGAATCCGGGCGAACGAGCCCGACATGTCCCCCCTCGATCCGCGCGATCACCGGCAGGACGCGAGGCGGAAGATGATAGACCGAAGCTGCAAGAATCATGCAGCGCAACAGCGAGGTCATCGTGATATCTCCGTGAAATCGTCATCGTGCGCGCCGCCGTCGCTGGCGCTTGCGCCACCCTCTCGGATACTCACGCGTTCATGAACGTAAAGGCAGAACGTGCTGACGGTGAGGGCGGCTACACGCTGCTCGAGCTTCTCGTGGTTATCGTCATTCTCGGACTTCTGATCGCGCTTGTCGGCCCCGCCCTGCTCAGTCAGCTCGGCCGGGCCAAGGCGAGCATCGCCGAACAGTCGATCGAGCGGATCGGCTCGGTGCTCGACCTGTTCAAGCTCGATGTCGGCAGCTACCCGACGACCGATCAGGGGTTGCAGGCGCTGATCGCCAAGCCGGCCGGGGTGAGCGGCTGGCACGGTCCGTACCTGAAGCAGACCACGCTGCCGCGCGACCCGTGGGGGCATCGGTTCATCTATCAGGCGCCCTCGGCGCGGCCGGGGCTTGCCTATGATTTGTGCTCGAAAGGGCCGAAGGACGTGACCGCGGCGCCGGGTGCGCCGGGGATGATCTGCAACCGCTGAGGCGGGTTCAGCCACAGCGCGCATCCGACCAGTCCAGCACGATATAGGGCGCATCGACATTCGCGGGTGTCAGGCGGATGGTCGCACAGCGCTCGGCACGGGCGAGGCCCGGCCCGGTGGCCACCGCCTCGATCCGCACCACCGGCGGGCCGCTCACATGCCCGCCCGGCAGGTCGATCCGCCCCGCCAGCCCCACCGCCGCGCGCACCGCCGGATCCGCCGTCGCGAGGTCGGGCAAGGCGGGGGCGTAGAGCGAGAGATGCGGGCGCAGCCGGGCGAGCAGGCCCGGCGTCATCCCCGGCAGGCTGGCAAGCTCGGCGAGGCTGCGGAACGGCGCCTGCGGCGGACCTTCGGCGCTGCCGGCGGCGCGGTAGCGGGCGAGGAGGGCGGCGAGGCGGGCGGGCGCGAGGGCGGGATCGCGCGCCTCGACCAGGGTTTCGGCGAGGCTGCGGGCCGGTGCGGCCGCCATGCCGCCGACGCGGAACAGCGCTTCCAGCAGGGGGGCGGGTGCGGTGTCGGGGTTGATCCGGCCGGCGACGCCGCTGGTGGCAAGACGGACATGCGATGCGCCGATCCGCACATCCCGCGGCGCGGCGCCGCCGGCATCGAGCCGGGCGACGGCGAGCCACACACCGCCGTCGGCCGCCGCCGCCGCCACCGCGGCGTCGCGCAGGTTGCCGGCGATCGCCATCTGCTGGCGGGCGGCGACCAGCAGCCGGGTGACGAGGAAGCCGAACAGCACCAGCACCGCCAGCACGATCAGCAGCGCGAAGCCGCGGTCGTCGTGCCGGCGGGGCCGCGCCATGCTCAGTGCAGCCCGAGATGCCGGCGCAGCGCCGCTTGCGGATCGGCCGATCCGTCCATCGGCAGGCCGTTGAGTTCGGCGGGCACGTTGGCGGCGTTGGGCAGCGCCTGTTCGAGGTCGCTTGTCAGCGCCGCCGCGTCGGTCGCGTCGTGGACGACGTGCGGGGTGATCAGCACCAGCAGCTCCTGCCGCGCGCGGCTGTTGTCCTGCGTGCCGAAGAGCGGGCCGAGCAGCGGCACGTCCTTGAGGAAGGGCAGGCCGGAATTGCCGCGCTGGACATTGTCGGTGATCAGCCCGGCGAGACCGATCGTCTGCCCGTCATGCACGACGACGCTGGAGGAGACGGCGCGCTCGGAGAAGGTCGGCGAGTTCAGCCCCTGGGTGGTGACCGAGGGGGCGACGTTGCTCACCTGTTGCGAGACCGTGAGCGCCACCAGCCCGTCGCTGGAGATATGGGGGGTGATCTGCAGGATCACGCCGGTTTCCTGGTAGTTCACCGAGTTGATGACCGGCGCGCCGGTGGTCAGCGTGCTCTGCGAGGTCTGCGAGAGATAGGGCACGAGATTGCCGACCAGCAGGTTCGCCGTGCGGCCGTTCTGCACGAGGAGCTGCGGCGAGGAGAGCACCTGCACCTGGGTGACCGATTGCAGCGCGGAGATCGCGAGCGGCGCGCCGTCGCTGCCATGGCCGGCGAGGACGAAGCCGGGGAAGCTCTGGTTCAGGGCGGCGGTCGCACCGGTGCTGAGCACCGCGTTGATGCCGCCGGACTTGAAGAAGAACTGGGTGCCGTATTTCAGCGCGCCGTTGAGATCGACCTCGGCGATCGTCGCGTCGATCTCGACTTCCAGCGGCTCGATGTCGAGCTTGCGGAGCATCGCCTCGACCGAGGCGTTTTCCGAGGCGTCCGCCCGCACCAGGATCGCGTTCTGGCGGGGATCGGCGATGATCCTGAGGCCGCTTGAATCGCCGCCGCCGCCGGCGCTGCCGCCGAGCGGACCGAGCAGCGGATTGCTCGCCGCCGCGTGGGACGATGCGGGTGATGCGGCGGGCGAGGCGGCGGGGGATGCGAGGCCTGCGCCGAGACCGGAGGCGGTGCCGCTGCTAGTGCCGGGGGCGGCGCCGAGCCCGGCGGTGGTGCCGGTGCCGGAGGTGCCGGCCGCGTTGCCCACCAACCCGCCCGATCCCATCAGCGTCTGCGCCGAGACGCCGGGGGCGGTGTTGCCCGTGGTGTCCGACGCCGAGGGTTGGGCCGTCACGTCGTTGGGGGTGAAGGCTTCCTGCAACACCTCGGCGACGTCCCCGGCGCGGCTGTTGCGCAGGTAATAGACGTGCCAGGCCCGGTGCGTCGCCGCTTCCTGCCGGGCGAGGGTGCGGTAGACCCGGTCCGCCGCGCGGATGGCGGCGCCGGAGGGGGCAATCACCAGAACGGCGCCGATGCGCACCAGCGGGACCACCTTGACCACGCCGTCCGCCTTGCCGGCGTGCAGCGCCTGGGTCAGGGCGGTGGCGAAATCGCGCGCGTTGGCGCCGGTGGCGGGGTAGAGCGCGTAGGACTGGCCGGCGAGGGCATCGACGTCGAAGGCGCGGATCAGCGCGAGCAGGGTGGCGCGGACCTGCGGATCGCCTTCGACGATGAGGGCGTTGCGGTCCGGCTCGGCGATCACCTTTCCGCCCTTGCCGACATAGGGTTGCAGCACGGCGGCGAGATGCGCCGCGCTGACATGGGTGAGGGTGACGACGCTTGATCCGTCGAGCCCCGGCGCGGTGGCGAGGGCGGCGGCCGCCTTGTCGGCCGGGACGACCTGGTAGAGCCCGTTGCTGCGGATGAGGGCGGCGTGGTTCTGCGCGAGCAGGGTTTGCAGCGTCGGGATCAGGGCGGAGGCGGGGATGTCGTGCGCCGTGCGCAGCGTCGCCTTGCCCTGCACCGCCGGGTCGATCGTGTAGGTGACGTGCAGCATGTTGCCGAGGATCTGGGCGACGACGGCGCGGATGTCGGTATCGGCGAAGTCGAGCGAGACATCGCCGCTGCCGGCGGGTAGCGGCGCACCGGGGGCGCTTGCGGGCGGCGCTTGGCCGGGGCTCGCGGTGATCGCGCCGGTGACGGGTGGGGTGGCGATCACGGCGTCGGCGCGGCCCGGAATGGTGGCGGTGGGGGGGCCGATGTCGCGGCGGGTGCGGGGGCGAGCAGGCGGGTGGCGCTGGGCGGCAGCGGGCGTCGGGTGCACCCGGCGAGCAGGGCGGCTGCCGTGAGGACGCCGGCATGGACACGGGCGCGCATGGTTTCGCTCGATCTCCTGGGATTTATCGGGGGCCGGGATGGACAAGGATGCCGGCTTCGGCGGCCGGCTTCGGCGTGGTGGCGGGCGGTGCCGCGCCGGTCTCGTGGGCGAAGCGCGGCACGAGGCG
>NZ_JFHO01000015.1:0-88926 GCF_000724705.2 Acidiphilium sp. JA12-A1 | reverse complement strand
CGCCGCGCCCGGCGGAGGGCCCTGGGCGGCGAAAGCGCCGCCAGATGGTCCAGCAGTCGCATCGGCGCGGGATGCCCCCCTCAGGGCTCGCGCATGCTGTCGGTCGCGACCGGCAGCAGCTTGGTCATGAAATAGGAGAGGATGGTGCGCCGGCCGGTCTTGATGTCGGCGGTGAGCGGCATGCCAGGGGTGAGGCGGAAGCTGGGCGGCACGCCGTGCAGCATCAGCCTGTCGATCGAGATGCGGGCCTTGTAGTAGAGGCCGCGCGGCCGGTTGGGCAGCGGCGAGGCGCCCTCCGCCGGCGGCTGGTCGGAGCTGAAACTGTCGGCGCTGACCGAACGGAGCGTGCCGCGGGCGGTGCCGTAGCGTAGGTAATCGAAGGTGGCGAATTTCACCGTGACCGGATCGCCGACATGGACATGGCCGGATTCGGCGCCGCTGATATCGGCCTCGACCTCGAGCGGGGCGTCCAGCGGCACCAGGGTGATGAACTTGGCCCCCGACCGCAGCACCGAGCCGACCGAGACATGGGCGACGGTGAGCACGATGGCGTCGCGCGGCGCGCGCATCACCACGAGCTGGCTCTGCAGCCGCGCCTTGGCGAGGTCCTGCTCGGTGGCGATCAGCTTGCTGTCGGTCTCGGCGAGTTTCTCCCCGACATCGGCGATCCATTTCTTTTCATAGGCGTCGCGCTCGGCCTGCTGGGCGGCGAGGTCGCGCTCGCCGGCGGCGGCGGTGGCCAGCGCGCTGGAGAGCGAGCTGGACACGGTCAGCCGGTCGTTCCGGGCAAGCAGGGAGTTGAGCTTGCTGCCGACCTGCATGCGCTGGAGCTGGTCGCGCATGTGCTCGACATCCTTCGCCACGCCGACCTGCTTGCGGTAGAACCCCGCCTCGCTGTCGCTCTTGGCGATGATCATGCGCAGCTCGGCGATCTTCTGGTCGTAATTCTCGATCGTGTAGATGCGCTCGGCCTTGCGGCTCTGGAAGATCGCGGCCTGGAGACGCTGCGCCGCGTTGGGATGCGCCGGCGCGTAGGTGGTGCCGCCCGCCTCGGCGGCGAGACGGTCGCGCCGGGCGGCGAGCTGGATCACCTCGGCGCTCAGCGCGCGCAGATTGGCGCTGGCGAAGGTGGGGTTCAGCTTCGCCAGGATCTCGCCCTTGTGGACGATCTCGCCCTCGTGGACGTCGATCGCCTGGACGATCGAGGTGTCGAAGGGCTGGAGCAGGACGTTCGGGGCGGTGGAGACCAGCCGGCCGGGCGCCGAGACCACCTTGGGGATGCGCACGACGGCCGCGACGGCGATCAGCGTCGCCACCAGGGCGGTGACGAGCAGCATGGTGTAGCGCGAGACGATCGACACCGGCGTCGCGATCACCGCCGCCGTCGGCGACTGGAATTCCAGCAGCGGCAGCGGCAGGTCCGACAGCGAGGCGGGATCGGCCAGGGCGAGGCTGCCGCCGGAGGGCGGCAGCCGGTCAGTCGCCTTGCGCGAGGGTCGGGGTCGGCGCATGGCGGCCTCCTTCGGGATTCATGTGGCGGTTCTGCTGGAGCCAGAGATGGCGGTAGATCGCGCAACGCTCGACGAGATCGGCGTGCCGGCCGATATCGACGACACGGCCGGCATCCATGACCAGGATCATGTCGCAATCGACCAGCGAGGCGAGACGGTGGGAGACGATCACCATCGTCCGGCCGCGGGCGATGCGCAGCAGGTTGGCGTTGATCAGCGCCTCGCTTTCGGGGTCGAGCGCGCTCGTCGCCTCGTCGAGGATGAGCAGGCGGGGGTCGGCGATCAGGGCGCGGGCGATGGCGAGGCGCTGCTTCTGGCCGCCCGAGAGGTTGGGCGAGCCCTCCTCGACGAAGGTTTCGTAGCCCTGGGGCAGGCGCTCGATGAATTCCTCGGCGCCGGCGAGGCGGGCGGCGCGGATCGCATCCTCGAAGGTGAGGCCGGGACGGCCGGCGAAGATGTTGTCGCGCACCGAGCCGCGGAAGAGGAAATTGTCCTGCAGGACGACGCCGAAGCTCTTGCGCAGATGACGGAGATTGATCTCGCGCAGTTCGGTGTTGTCGATCTTCACGGCGCCGAGATAGTCGCGGTTGATGCCCTGGAGCAGGCGCGTGATGGTCGACTTGCCCGAGCCGGAACGGCCGACGATGCCGAGCATGGTGCCCTCGGGGATCGAGAAGCTGACCTTGTTCAGCGCCGGCGTCTTGCCGCCCTCGTAGGTGAAGGTGACCTCCTCGAAGGCGACGGCGCCGCGGAAGGCGGGGCGCAGGCCGGTGTTCATCGCGCGGCGCTCGGTCGGCCGGTTCAGCACCTCGCCGACGATGCCGACGGCGGCGCGGGCCTCCTGCGCGTCCTGCACGAGGCGGGCGAAGGAGATCAGCGGGCCGGCGACGCGGCCGCCGAGCAGCATGAAGCCGACCAGCGAGCCGGCGGCGAGCGGGTTCTGCGAGGTGAGCGCGACATAGCCGCCGAGCAGCAGCACGCCGATCGTCGCGTAGCGCTCGAGCGGCAGCGACAGCACCTGCGGCCAGGCGGAGAGCCGGCCCATCTCGAGATTGAGCTGGCTGGTGAGCGCCACCCGGCCGTCCCAGTCATCGGAGCGGACCTTCTCGAGCGCCAGCGCCTTGACCGTGCGCACGCCGTAGAGGCTTTCGACCAGCACCGCGCCCTTCCGGCTCTCGGCCTCGATGATGCGGCCGGTCAGCCGGGCGAGCGCGGGCAGGAAGGCGGTGATGATGACGGCGATGGTGGCCGAGGCGATCAGCACCGTCCAGGCGAGGAAGGCGTTGAGGTAGAACAGGATCGGCAGGACCAGCGCGATCATGAAGATGTTGATGAAGGTGGTCAGCAGCCGGCCGGTGATGAAGTCGCGCACGCGGTAGATCTGGCCGACCTTGTAGCCGATCTGGCCGGCCTGGTTGCGCTCGAAGAACTCGATCGGGATCGTCATCAGCCGGTCGAAGATCATCAGGTTCAGCCGGGCGTCGAGCCTGGTGGAGAGCATCACCAGCATCATCTGCCGGCCCCAGGTGAGCACCGCCTCCCAGAGGATGGCGATGACGAAGACGATCGAGATCAGCGCCAGCGTGTTCATCGCGTGGTACTCGATCACCGAGTTGAGCACGACCATGACCAGCAGCGCCGGGATCACCTGCAGCACGGTGAGCGTGACCGAGCTGATCGCGATGTCGCGCAGGATGCGCTTCTCGCGCCAGACCATGCGGAAGAGGAGCGCGAAGTTGAAGACCGGCTCGGCATCGTCCTCGCCGCGCTCGCCGCGGACGAGGAGCACCGTGCCGTCCCACAGCTGGCCGAGCTGCAGCTCGTCGACCGGGACGGGCGCGGTACCCTGCGGGGCGCGGGGGTCGCGCAGGAACACGACGGCGCGCTCGCGGTCGGCGGCGACCATGATCGCCGCGCCGCCATCCTTCAGCAGCAGGATGACCGGCGCCGTCGTCTCGATCTTGAGGAGCTGGCGGAAATTGGCGCGGATCGCGCGGGCCCAGAGCCCGGCATCGCGCGTCCATTCGACGAGACCGGCGGAGGATGGCGGCGCGCCGCCGCCCTCCTTGCGCAGGAGTTCAGGATCGAGGTCGATTCCGTGGAACCGGGCCGCGGCCCTGACCGCCAGCACGCGCACGTGAAGCTCCCTGCCGCCATCCGGCGCGGCATCCACCGGCTCGATTGTCTCGCTCATCAGACAAGATCTTTCCCCGTTGCGATAGATCTTTCGTCCGGGGCGCGCCTGCCGGTCTGCCACGCCGTGAACCGGCGCCGCGGGGTGCCAAAACCGCACCCGGTTACGAAATCAAATATCAAATCAAACATTCAACACTCCGTTAGCACATGTGCGGACGCTTTTTCCATAGATTTGAACCCGCCGCGAAACGGGTCTTGCGTTTCGGCCCCGGCGGTGCTGGATCAGGCAGCGATCTGCCAAGGAGCACGCGACCATGGATATCCGCCCCGCCGCCCCGGAAGACCTGCCCGCCTGCCAGGCGATCTATGCCCATCACGTGCTGGAGGGGACCGGAACGTTCGACGAGGTGCCGCCCTCCCTCGAAGCGCTGACGGCGCGGTTTCGCGAGGTCACCGGCGCGGGACGCGCCTGGGTGGTCGCCGCCGATGCGACGGGCATTCTCGGCTTCGCCTATTTCGACCAGTACCGCGCCCGCTCGGCCTACCGGTTCACCGCCGAGGACAGCGTCTATGTGCGCGAGGACGTGCGCGGCCAGGGGGTGGGCAAGGCGCTGGTCGCGCGGCTGCTCGACGAGGCGCGCGCCGCCGGATTCCGGGAGATGCTCGCCGTGATCGGCGATTCGGAGAATGTCGGCTCGATCGGGGTGCATGCCAGTCTCGGTTTCCAGCGGGTGGGGACGCTCCGCGATGTGGGGTTCAAGTTCGGCCGCTGGATCGACGTGGTGATCATGCAGCGCCATCTCGGCGGCCAGGGTTGAGGACGGTCAGGCGGCGATCTTGAGGGACTCCACGGATTCCTCCAGTTCCTGGAAGGTCGGCATGAACAGGTTGGGCACCATCTTGCGGCCGACCTCGACGCTGACCTGCGGCGCGTTGCCGTGCAGATGCGCGACCAGCACCGCGCGGATCACCTCGAAATAACGGGAATCCTCCTCGACCACGCCGCGCAGCCGCACCGAGAGCGGCCCCACCACGCCATAGGCGAGCAGCACGCCGAGGAAGGTGCCGGTCAGCGCCTCGCCGATCATTTCGCCGAGCACGGCGGGCGGCTGGCTGATATGCGCCATCGTCTTGATCACGCCGAGCACCGCGGCGACGATGCCGAGCGCGGGCAGGCCGTCCGCCATCGTCTGCAGCGTGTGGGCGCCGTGCAGCTCCTCGGCCAGGGTCTTGCGCAGTTCGCGGGCCATCACGTCCTCGATCTGGTGCGGATCGTCGGCGTTCATGCCGACCATCCGCAGATAGTCGCAGATGATCGCGGTGGCTTCCTCGTTCTTGAGGATGGCCGGGAAGTGCTTGAAGACCGGGCTTTCCTCCGGACGCTCGATATGCGGCTCCAGCGCCATGGCGCCGCGCGTCGCGGCGAGGCGGACAAGGTAGAACAGCAGGCACAGCAGGTCAGTGTAGTCGGCCTTCTTGAAGGCGCCGCCGCGCAGCACCTTCTTGAAGCCGGCCAGCGTGTGCTTGATGTCGTGCATCGAGTTGCCGGCCACGAAGGTGCCGACCGCGGCGCCGCCGATCGTGATGAGTTCGAAGGGCATCGATTTCAGCAGCGGACCGATCGCCCCGCCCGTCACGATAAAGACGCCGAACACGCAGACGAGCAGGAATGCAACGCCTCCCAAAGTGAGCATATTTCACCGAAATCTCAGAACATTGCATCTCCGTTCGGGTCATGGCGCCTTGGCACCATCTGTTTTGACCCCTTCCGGCAGTGCCGGACGCACCACCAGTATTCCCACCCGCCGATTGGCTGCCGCCAGCGGATTGGATGGGATGAGCAGCTTGCGGTCGGCATAGCCGCTCACGCGCGCGATCAGCCGCTTCGGAAAGCCGGCCTTGACCAGGACCGCGCGCGTCGCGTTCGCGCGCTCGACGGACAGGTCCCAGTTGTCCTTGGGACCGGCGACATAGGGCCGGGCATCGGTGTAGCCGGCGATGCGGATCCGGTCGCCCAGCCGGGACAGGATCGGCGCGATCTTGGTGAGCAGTTCCAGCGTCATCGGGTTCGGCCGGGCCGAGCCGAGCGCGAACATCGGCCGCTTGTGCGCGTCCATGATCTGGATGCGCAGGCCCCGCGGCGTGACGTGGACGCTGACCTGTTTCGAGAGCGACGCCAGATCCGGGTCCTGCGCCATCATCTGCCGGATCTCGGAACCCGCGGTCCTGAAGCGGGCTTCGCCGAGATTGCCGGGGGCGAGGCCGCCGATGGCGCCGCCGGTGCCGGCGGCGGCCTTCTCGCCGGACGGCGCGGACCGCGCCCCGGCGGCGGGCGAAGCGGGCTTCTGCAACTCGGGCGCGGGCTTCGGCGCCGCGTTCGACGCGGTGGCGCCGGAGGCACGCGGCTTGTGGCCGGCGCCGGGCGAGGTGTTCACCATGTCGTTGCCGGTGGGATGATCCGGGCGGATCTGCTGGCCCTGCGGCGTGTGCGGCACCTGGTAGGAGACCGGGTTGTGGCCGACGGTGACGCGCACCGCCCCGCGATCCGACGAGAGGGCGCCCTTGTCGAACGGGGTGCTGCCGCCGAACGGCTTGCCCTCGCCGGAGGCGGCGCGGTTGAGCACGTTGGCCTGGCTGAAATAGTCGGCGAGGCCGACGCGCTGCGCCTCGGTCGTCGCGTTGATCAGCCACATCAGCAGGAAGAAGGCCATCATCGCGGTCACGAAGTCGGCATAGGCGACCTTCCAGGCGCCGCCGTGATGGCCGCCCTCGACGATCTCCTCGCGGCGGATGATCAGGTTGACCGCCTGATCGCCCCCCTTGCCGCCCTTCTTCTTGCGCTGCGCCATGAACCCCTTGCCACCTTTCGGGGCGGAGTATCGGGGGTGGGGGTTAAAAAAGGCTGAATCGGAGACCGTCAGCAGGTGACTTCGAGGGCGCGGGCCAGCGTTCCGGGATCGGCATTGCCGCCGGAGAGAACGACTCCCACCGCCAGGCCGTCGAGCGGCAGCGCCTCGGCCAGCACCGCCGCCAGCGCCACCGCGCCGCCGGGCTCGACCGCGAGCTTGAGATGGCGCAGCGCGAAGCCCATCGCGGCGAGCACCTGCGACTCGCCGACGGCGACGGCGCCGGCGAGGCGGGGCGCGTTGAGCGCGAAGGTGAGTTCGCCGGGCGTCATCGCCATCAGCGCGTCGCAGAGCGCGGAGCCCGCGCCGTCGTTGGCGAGGCGGGTGCCGGCGGCCAGCGAGCGGCCGGTATCGTCCCAGCCCTCGGGCTCGACGGCGATCAGCCGGGTCGCGGGCGAGGCGTGTTCGAGGGCGAGGGCGCAGCCGGCGGTCAGGCCGCCGCCGCCGGTGCAGACGAAGACGAGATCGAGTTCGGCGCCCGCTGCCCGCGCATCCTCCACCAGTTCGAGGGCGAGGGTGCCCTGCCCGGCGATCACGTCCGGATGGTCGTAGGGGGGGATCAGGGCGGCGCCGGTGCGGGCGGCGATGGCGGCGCCGATCGCCTCGCGGTCCTCGGTGCGGCGGTCGTACTGCACGATGTCGGCCCCCCAGGCGGCGGTCGAGTCGCGCTTGATGGCGGGGGCGTCGCGCGGCATCACGATGGTGGCGGGAATCCCGAGGGCGGCGGCGGCGCAGGCCACCGCCTGGCCGTGATTGCCCGAGGAATAGGCGACGACGCCGGCCGCGCGCGCCGCGGGGGCGAGCCGCAGGATCGCGTTGGTCGCGCCGCGCAGCTTGAAGCTGCCGGTGCGCTGCAGCGGCTCGGCCTTGATGAACACCTCCGCGCCGGTCCGCTCGTCGAGCGCGGGAGAGCGCAGCGCCGGGGTGCGGACGATGTGCGGGGCGATGAGGGCGCGGGCGGCGAGAACATCCTCGGCGGTGGGCAGGCGGGTCATTGCTTGGGCCTCATGAGTGCGGCGGGGGCGGCGGCGAGCCGGGCGGCGGACAGGACGTAGGATTCGATCGCGACGCCGGCGCGGCGGCGGGCGGCATGGCCGGCGGGGACGGCGGCGGCGACCTCGCTTGCGGCGAAGCCGGCGAGCCAGGACGGTTCGACCAGCAGGACCGGCGTGCCCGGCGCGGCCGGCGGGGCGGCGAAGAAGCGCCAGCGCGGGCCGAGTCCGACCACGGCGAAGCGGGGCGGCAGGTCGTGCGCGAGTTCGGACAGGGTGCTGTAGTCGGTGCTGGCGATCACGGTGAGGTGGCGCGACGCGGCGGCGCGGGCGACCTCGCGCGCCAGCGCCTTCCAGCCGGCGAGGCGGATCGCGGTCGGGTCGCGGTGCGGGGGCAGCGGGAACGGAGCGGCGGCGGCCTGGAGCCAGACGATCGCGGCGAGCAGGAAGCCGAGCGCCGCGGCGGCCCGCAGCCAGGCGCGGGCGATGCGCGGGGCGATGGCGCCGGCGGCGAGGGCGGCGCCGGGGTAGAGGATGGCGGGCCAGTTCGCCTGCACCGGGCCGGAGAGCGTGTGCTCGACAAAGACGGCGGCGGGCACCAGCACGGCGAGCAGGACCAGGCGGGCGGGGGCGGAACGGTCGCGCCGCAGCGACCAGACGCCCCAGGCCATCAGGCCGAGGACGATCGGGGTGGCGAGGCCGGCCTGCCCGCCGATCAGCCCGAGCAGGTGGCCGGGCGTCCCGGCCAGGTCGAGATGCGCGGAGCGGCCGCCCTGCTTGGCGAAGCTCGCCCAGCCATGCGCCGCGTTCCACAGGACCACCGGCAGCATCGCCAGCAGGCCGAGCAGCAGCCCGAGCCAGGGCAGCGGTCGGCGTAGCCCCGCCCTGCCCTCGCGCGTGGCGAGCATGAACAGGCCGATGGCGACGAAGAGCAGGGCGGCGGTATATTTGGCCTCGAAGCCGAGCCCCGCGGCGAGGCCGGCGGCGAGAAACCAGCGGTCGTCGCCGGTGGCGAGCCAGCGCGCCATCGCCCAGATCGCAGCGGTCCAGAACAGCAGGAGCGGCGTGTCCGGCGTGGTGATGATGGCGCCGGCATTCAGCACCAGGGTGGCGTTGAGCAGGAGCGCGGCGGTGAGGCCGGCGCGGCGGTTGGGAAAGAGATCCTCGCCGGCGCGCCAGAGCAGCAGCGTGCCGATCGCGGCGGAGAGCGGCGAGAGCAGGCGGATGCCGAGCGCGCCGTTGCCGGCGATGAACGTGCCGGCCCGGATCCAGAGCGCGATCAGCGGCGCGTCGTCGTAATAGCCGGTGGCGAGGTGCCTCGACCACAGCCAGTAATAGGTCTCGTCCGGGGAGAGCGGGATGAGGGCGGCGAGGACGAGGCGGAGGAGGGTAAGGCCGGCCAGGGCCGCCAGCCAGGCCTGGCGGCTCATCGCCCGGACCGGTCCGGCGCGCTCATCGCACGCATCGGTTCTGCGCGCTCATCGCACGCACGGCTTTTGCGCGCTCATCGCACGCACGACTTTTGCGCGCTCATCGCACGCGCCAGACCAGGGTGGCGGAGACCGCGTAGTTCCAGACCACGCCGATCGCCGAGCCGGCGGCGCTGGCGGCGAGGCCGTTGGCGTCGCCCCGATGATAGAGCGCGCCGGCGATGCCGATATTGGCGATGGCGCCGAGGCCGCAGACCAGCATGAACAGCACGAGACCCTGCCAGTAGCGCACGCCGCGCAGCTTCATCGTGCGGTAGGTCAGGCGGTTGTTCAGCTCGAAATTGGCGACCATGGCGACGATGGTGCCGAGCGTCTGCGCCGGGCCGAAACCGAGCCCGGCGGCGCGGCTCGCCTGCATTGCCGCGAGGTTCACGAAAATGCCGAACAGGCCGACCAGGGCGAAGGCGATGAAGCGCAGCGGCACCATGCCGCCGAGCGCGCGGTCGACGAACTGGCCGGCGAACTGGACCATCACCAGGATGTCGAGCTTGCTTTCGCCGGCGGCGCGGGGGCGGAAGCGGTAGGGGAGTTCGGCGACCTTCAGCGGGGTCGGCGCGGAGAGCAGCAGGTCGAGCAGGATCTTGAAGCCCTGCCCGTTCAGCCGGTGCGCCAGGTCCTCGAACAGCGACTGGCGGAGGAGGAAGAAGCCGCTCATCGGGTCGGAGATCGCAACACCGGCGAGTTTCCGGGCGAGGCCGATGCCGGCGGCGGAAAGGCGCTGGCGCAGCGGCGAGGCGAGGCCGGCGGCGTCGCCGCCGCCGACATGGCGGCTGCCCACCGCGATGTCCGCCCCCGCGCGCACGGCGTCGAGCATCGCGGGGAGGATGGTCTCGTCGTGCTGGAGGTCGCCGTCGATCACCGCGACGAAGGGGGCGGAACTGGACAGCGCCCCCTCGATGACGGCCGAGGACAGGCCGCGGCGGCCGACGCGGCGGAGGCAGCGGACGCGGGTGTCGGTCCGCGCCAGGGCGCGGGCGGCGTCGGCCGTGCCGTCGGGGCTGTCGTCGTCGACGAAGATCACCTCCCAGTCGATGCCGGCGAGGGCGGCATCGAGGGCGGCGACCATGGGGGCGACGTTCGGCTCCTCGCGATAGCAGGGAACGACGACGCTGAGGACAGGGCTGCGGCAGGCCGTCACGCGGGCAGGCTCAGCCGCCGAGCGCCTCCAGCACCGCCTCGGCCCGGCTGACCTCGAAGCCGCCCGGTTGCTCGATGGCGAGATGCGTCACCAGCCCGTCCTGCGCGACCAGGGCATAGCGCTGGCTGCGGACGCCGAGGCCGCGGGCGATGAGGTCGAGCTCGAGGCCGAGGGCGCGGGTGAAGGCGCCGGAGCCGTCGGCGAGGAAGGTGATCTTGCCGCCGGCCTTCTGGCTCTCGGCCCAGGCGGTCATCACGAACACGTCGTTCACCGCGATGCAGGCGATCTCGTCGACACCCTTCGCCTTCAGCGCGTCGTAATGCTCGAGGAAGCCGGGAACGTGCTTCGCGCTGCAGGTGGGGGTGAAGGCGCCGGGAACGGCGAAGAGCACCACCGTCTTGCCGGCGAACAGCTCGCCGGTGTCGATCTCCTGCGGTCCCTCGGCGCCGGGGGTCATCAGCTTCATGGCCGGGAGCCTGTCGCCCACCTTGATCATCGCGTCTCTCCTGATTGGATGGCCTGTTCGAGCAGACTGGTAGCCGAAGCCGGGCCGCGCGTGAAGGCGGGCGGTTCAGGCGTAGCGTTCCTCGGCCCAGGGATCGGCGTTGTTGTTGTAGCCGCGGGTTTCCCAGAAGCCCTTGCGGTCGGCCGTCGCGAAGGTGATGCGGCGGACCCATTTGGCGGATTTCCAGAGATAGTAGCGCGGCACCAGCACCCGCACCGGGCCGCCGTGCTGGCGGGTCAGCGGCTTTCCCTCCCAGCTGTGCACCAGGTAGCAGTCCTCGGCGGCGAACTGGTCGAGGCGGAGATTGGTCGTGTAGTCGTCATAGGATTCGAAGAGGACGTGGGTCGCCTCCGGGTGCGGCCGCACCAGGTCGAGGATGGTGCGGATCGACACGCCGCGCCAGTGATTGTCGTAGCGCGACCAGGTGGTGACGCAGTGCATGTCCGACACGCTGTCCTGCTGCGGCAGGGCCATGAACCCGTCCCAGTCGAGGGTGACGGGATTGGCGACGGCGCCGTCGATCGCGAGGCGGAAGGCGGCTTTCGGCACCTCGGGCTGGACGCCGAGATCGAGCACCGGCCAGTCGGTGACGAGGCGCTGGCCGGGCGGGAGGCGCTGCGCCGGCGGCGCGGTGGCGCCGGTCAGGCCCCGCCCCTCGCGCGACCAGTCCTGCTTGCGGCCGATCAGCTTGTCGCGGATCTGGCCGATCAGGCTGATTTCCGGTCCGTCGTTTCCCTGCTTGTCCGCTTCGTCCATCGCCGTTCTCCTTCCGGGCCGGACGATGATATGGGGTGAAGGGGCGCGCGGTCCAGCGCGCGGCGGGGTCAGCGGTTCTTGAGGATGCGGGCCTTGTCGCGTTCCCAGTCGCGCTTGGCGATGGCCTGGCGCTTGTCGTGCTGCTTGCGGCCCTCGGCGATGCCGAGCGTGACCTTGGCGAGGCCGCGCGGGTTGAAATGCACGTCGAGCGGGACGACGGTCGAGCCCTGGCGGGCGATGGCGCCGAGGAGCTGATCGATCTGCTTGCGCTTGAGCAGCAGCTTGCGCGGGCCCTTGGTGTCGAAGCGGGAGAGCACGCCGCCCTGGTATTCGGGGATGTACATGTTGAAGAGATACATCTCGCCGTCGCGCTCGCCGGCGAAGGCCTCGGACAGCGTGGCGCGGCCCATGCGCAGCGACTTCACCTCGGCGCCGCGCAGCACGATTCCCGCCTCGACCGTGTCCTTGATCGTGTAGTTGAACCGGGCCTTGCGGTTCTGCGCCGCGATCCCGTGGGAGATCAGCCCGGATTTCCGGGGCTCGGCCATCAGGCGAGCAGCCCGAGCCCGGTCATCGCGGCGCGCATCTGCGCCTTCGTCGCCTCGGCGAGCGGGGCGAGCGGCAGGCGGCAGAATTCCGAGCCGAATCCGAGCAGGGAGGCGGCGTATTTCGCCGGGGCGGGATTGCTCTCGGCGAACATCGCATCGTGCAGGGGCAGCAGGCGGGACTGGATCGCCATCGCGGTCTTCAGGTCGCCGGCGCGCCAGGCCGCCTGCATCTCGGCGCAGAGGCGCGGGGCGATGTTGGCGGTCACCGAGATGCAGCCGACGCCGCCGGCGGCGAGGAAGGCGAGCGCGGTGTGATCCTCGCCCGAGAGCTGGCAGAACGACGCGCCGCAGGCGGCGGTGGTGTGCAGCGGGCGGGTGAGGTTCGCCGTCGCGTCCTTCACGCCGACGATGTTGGGGTGCTGCGCGAGGCGCGCCATCGTCGCCACGCTCATGTCGATCACCGAGCGGGGCGGGATGTTGTAGATGATGAGCGGAATGCCGATCGCGTCGGCGACCGCGGTGAAGTGGCGGAGCAGGCCGTCCTGCGTCGGCTTGTTGTAGTAGGGGGTGACGACGAGAACGCCGTCGGCGCCGACGGATTCGGCGTGCTTCGCGAGGCCGATGGCCTCGCGCGTGGCGTTCGAGCCGGCGCCGGCGATCACCGGGACGCGTTTCCTCGCCACCTCGACGGTGATCTCGACCACACGCTTGTGCTCGTCATGGCTGAGCGTGGGGGATTCGCCGGTGGTGCCGACCGGGACGAGGCCGTTGGTGCCCTCGGCGATCTGCCATTCGATGAAACGTTCGAGCGCCGCCTCGTCGATGCGACCGTCTTCGTGCATCGGGGTGACCAGCGCGACCAGTGAGCCGTGAAACATTGTGTTCTCCGTGAGTGCGCGTAACCTATTCGCAGCATTCGGCGGCGGCAAGGTATGGGAGCGCGGGAGCAGTCCTGCTATTGGTTCGCGCATGGTCCGGATGTTGCTGCTGCTGACGTCCCTGCTCGCTCTCGGCGCCGCCCCCGCGCCGCTGGGCGCGGTCGCGATCGCCGCCCCGCTGCAGCCCGCCCCCGCCCTCGCCCGGATCATGAACGACATCCGCGCCAATCACTGGACCGAGGCGGAAACGCTGGCCGCCGCCCAGCCGGACCGGCTGGTGGCGCGGCTGGTGACCTATTACCGGGTGCTCGACCCCGGGGCGGCGAGCGAGACCGAGATCGCCGCGTTCATGGCCAGATATCCCGACTGGCCGGAGCAGGGAATCCTGGCGCGGCGGTGGAACGAGGCGCTGGCCGCCGACCCGGACGACGCCACGGTGCGGCGCGAATGCCGCACCCGGCTGCCCGAGACCGCCGCCGCCAATGCGCGCTGCGCCGCCGCCCTCGACCAGGTGGCGCCGCGCGAGGCGGCGCGCTTCGCCCGGCGCGCCTGGATCGACGGGTTCGACAGCCCGGCCGGCGCGGCGACGTTCGAGGCGAAATACGCCGCGCTGCTGACGCCGGAGACCAACTGGGCGCGGTTCTCGCGCCTCGCCATCGCCGGGAAGCTCGACGTGGCGACGATGCTGCTCGACCAGTTGCCGGCGGGCGAGGCCGCGACCGCGCGCGCCTTCATCGCCCTCGCGCATGGCGGCAGGCAGGCGCAGGCGGCGGTCGCGGCGCTGACCACGGCGCAGCGGGCGACGCCGTTCCTGTTCTTCGCGGAACTCGCCGCGGCACAGGATCAGGCCGCGCGGCTCGCGCTGTGGCAGGCGCTGGGGGCGGAGGCGGAGAAGCAGGCGACGGGGCTGGCGCGCGCGCTGCTCTGGCGGCGGCGGGAGAGTTTCGCGCGCGACCTGCTCGCCGCCGGCGATGCGAAGGACGCCTATGCGCTGGTCGCCGCCGCGCGGCCGCCGGGCGAGGACGCGCGGGCCAGCCGCGACTTCCTCGCCGGGTTCATCGCCCTGCGGATGCTGCACGAGCCGGCCGCGGCGCGGCCCTGGTTCGTTCGGCTGCGCGGGCTTTCGACCGCGGTGATCACCCGCGCCCGCGCCTTCTACTGGCTGGCGCAGACCGAGAGCGGCCAGGCGGCGCGGGCCGACCTGCTGCGCGCCGCCGCCTGGCCGGACACGTTCTACGGCCAGTTGGCCGCCCTTCAGGCGGGGGAAACGCCGGCGCAGCTGGCGGCGCGGATCCGCGCCCTCGGCCCGCCGCGGCTGACGACGGGGCAGGCCACCGCCTTCGCCGAGCGCGAATTGCCGCAGGCCGCCGTGCTGCTGGCCGAGATGGGCGCGCCGCGCCGGGCGCGGGCCTTCCTGCTGCGGATGGCCGAACTCAGCCCGAGCCTTGCCGACCGCTATCTCGACGCGCGGCTGGCCGACGGGATCGGCCAGGTTTCGGCCTCGGTGATGGTGGCGCGGATGGCCGGGACGGCGGGGGACATGCTGGTGCATCTCGGCTGGCCGATCCCGCCGGGGCTGCTGCCGGCGCCGGGGCAGCCGCGCCTCGAACCCGCCGCGGCCACGGTTCCGCCGCCGCCGGCGCCGCCGCCGCGCAGCGTGATCCTGTCGCTGATCCGCCAGGAGAGCAGTTTCGATCCGCGCGCGACCAGCCCCTCGGGCGCGGAGGGGCTGATGCAGCTGATGCCGGGGACGGCGCGGGAGGTGGCGCGGCAGTCCGGACTCGCGCTGCCGCCGGGCGCGCTGGTCGATGACCCGGCGCGGAACGTCGCCCTCGGCTCGGCGTATTTCGCCCGTCTGCTGCAGCGCTTCGGCGATTGCCTGCCGCTCGCGATCGCGGCCTATAACGGCGGGCCGCGCAACGTCGAGAAATGGATCGCCGCCAATGGCGACCCGCGCATGCCGAAGGCGCAGGGCGGCGTCGATCTCGTGACGTGGATCGAGGAGATCCCGTTCGGGGAGACGCGCAACTATGTGGAACGGGTGACGGAGGGGATCGTGATCTATCGCGCGCTGGAAGGGAAGCCGGCGACCGATCCGGTGGTGCGGTGGACCGCGTCGCGGTGAGCGCATCGGACGTGCTGGGAAGGGCGGTGGCCTCGGGCCTCGGCATCGGCTTCGTGCCCCGCGCGCCGGGCACCGCGGGCGCGCTGCTCGGGCTGCTCGCCGGCGGCATACTTTATACTTACGGCACCGTCGCGCTCGCCGCCGGGATCGTGATCGCCAGCGCGGCGGGGATGATCGCGATTCCGCGGACCGGCATGGCGGGGCGCGACCCCGGCTGGATCGTGATCGACGAGGTCGCGGGGCAGATGATCGCCCTGCTCGGCCTGCCCTGGCTGACCGGCTCGGGCGTGCTGCTCGCCTTCCTGCTGTTCCGCGTCTTCGACATCCGCAAGCCCTGGCCGATCAGCCTGGCCGATGCGCGGCACGACGCGCTGGGGATCATGGCGGATGACTGGATCGCCGGCGCATTCGCCGCGATCGTGCTGGCGGCGCTGCGCCTCGTCTGGCCGGGGACGGGGCTGTGAACCCGAGGGCGGCAGCCGTGATCGGGCGGGCGCGGGAGGCGGGGCGGACGATCGCGACGGCGGAGAGCTGCACCGGCGGGATGATCGCCGCGGCCCTGACCGACATCGCCGGCGCGTCCGCCGTGTTCGGCCACGGCTTCGTCAGCTACGCGAACGACGCGAAGGTGGCGATGCTCGGCGTCGAGCCCGGGCTGATCGCGCGGGAGGGCGCGGTGAGCGAGACGGTGGCGCGGGCGATGGCCGAGGGCGCGCGGGCGCGGGCGGGGGCCGATCTCGCGGTGGCGGTGACGGGGATCGCCGGGCCGGAGGGGGGATCGGCGGAGAAGCCGGTCGGCACGGTCTGGTTCGGCGTCGCCCGGAAGGACGGCGCGACGCTGGCCGAGCGGCGCGTCTTCCCCGGCGGCCGCGACGCGGTGCGGCGGGCGACGGTGGACCACGCGCTCGACCTGCTGGCCGCGGCGCTGGGATAGGGCATCGTCCGGTCGGACAAGGATGCTCTGGTGATCCTGTCGACCGGGTAGAGCGCTACGTCCGGTCCGGGAGGATCGGAACGCGCTCCGGATTGTTTCGATTTACTCGGGATTAACCGGAGTTCCGGATAGTGCGGCGAGATGCCGCCGCCTGGCGACGGCCTGGGCGGAGTTGGAACCGGGATGCTGAATACCGAAGCCGCCACGACTGCGCTGCGGCTGGAGCGGGACAGATACGCGCTGCTGGCGTTCTGCTGGGGCGACCTGCTTCTCACCCTCGATCCGCGCCTCAGGATCGAGACCGCCTCCGGCGCGAGCGAGGCGCTGACCGGACTGCCCGAGCAGGCCTGGACCGGCCGGAACCTCACCGACCTGATCGCCGCACAGGACCGCGGCCGCATTGCCGCGGTGCTCGAGTCGCTGACGCCGACGCGCCGGGTGCTGGCGGGGACGATCCGCCTCGCCGGGCGGGACGGCGCCGTGGGGGCGCGGGTGAGCGTCGCGGCGCACCGGCTGGATACCGCGCGGGATGCGATCTACGTGTCCATGCGCAAGCTGGCGGAGGACGCGCCGGACGAGCCGGAAGAGATCGAGGAGGTGCCGCGCCTCGCCGAACGCCTCGCCGCCGCCGGCGCGCAGGGGGCGGAAATGACGCTGTTCGCGATTCCGGGGATCGCGCAGGAGGGCGGCCAGCCGCTCGGCGAGACGCTCGGCGACCTGCTGCGCGCCCATTCGCTCGGCGGCGACACGGCGATGCGGCTGGATTCGGGGCATTATTCGGTGCTGCACGAGGCGGGACGGACCTTCGGCGCGGTGATCCACCAGATCGAGGCGATGATCCATGCCGCCGATCCGACGGCGCCGCCGCCGCGGATCGAGTCGATGACGCTGCCGATGCAGGCGGAGGGGATGAGCGAGGGCGACCTCGCCCGCGGGCTGGTCTATGCGATGCACCGGTTCGGCGAGGGCAGCGAACTGTCGCTGCACGAGGCGGGGCAGCGGCTGCGCGAGCGGCTGAGCGACGCGATGGGCAGCGTGACGCGGCTGCGCCGCGCGATCGATGACGGGGTGTTCGGCATCGCCTTCCAGCCGATCGTCGATATCCGCAGCGGCGCGATCCATCACTTCGAGGCGCTGACCCGGTTCGACGAGGCGGGCACCGGCTCGCCCTTCGAGACCATCCTGCTGGCCGAGGAAACCGGGCTGATCGAGGAATTCGACCTCGCGATGGCGCGCAAGGCGGTGTCCTGGCTCGGGACGCTGCCGCTGAACGACGAGCATGTCTGCATCGCGGTCAACATTTCCGGCCGGTCGATCAACAGCGCCGCCTATGCCGAGGGGCTGCACCGGCTGCTGGAGGAGAATATCTGGCTGCGCCGCCGGCTGTCGTTCGAGATCACGGAGAGTGCGCAGATCGCCGATCTCGACGCGGCGAACGGCTTCATCCAGGGGCTGCGGCGGCGCGGCTTCGGCGTGACGCTCGACGATTTCGGCGCCGGCGCCGCGTCGTTCCGCTATCTCTCGGTGCTGGAGGTCGACGCGGTGAAGTTCGACGGCGCGGCGATCCGCCACGCCCAGCGGGCGCAGAAGGGGCGCGCCTTCCTCAGCGCGCTGACCGAACTGTGCCGGCGCATGGGGATCTCGACGATCGCCGAGATGATCGAGACGCCGGAGGCGCTGGCCTTCGTGCGGGAGTGCGGCTGCAATTTCGTGCAGGGCTACCTGTTCGGCCAGCCGGCGGCGGATATCGGCCGGTTCGCGCAACTGCCCAATCGCGGCCTGCTGGTGCCGCCGCGCCGGGACCCGGTGGGCGCGGCCAAGGCAACGGCGCGCCGGGGGCGGCCGTAGAGCACTCTCCGATCCTTCCCGAGAGGCCCTAAAACAGCAGCGTGCCCAGGGCGGCGGCGACGGCGAGCAGCGCCAGCGGGTGCAGGCGGAAGCGGAGCGCCGCCAGCATGACACCGAGCGTGAGCGCCCAGGCCGGCGGCCCGCGATCCGCTGCGCGGACGACGACGGAGGCGGCGGCAAGGATCAGCCCGCCGGAGACCGGCGTGATCGCCGCCTGCAGGAGCAGCCGCCAGCGCGCGGTGCGGAACCGCTCCCACACGCCGGAGACCAGCACCGTCAGCACGCTGGACGGGCCGATCATCCCCAGCGTGGCGACCAGCGCGCCGGCGAGGCCGGCGACGTGCAGGCCGATCAGCGTGACGACCAGCATGTTCGGCCCCGGGCTAGTCTGGGCAAGACCGAACAGGGCGGCGAATTGCGGCGCGGTCATCCAGTGATGGGCGACGACGGCGCGGGCCATCGCCGGCAGGGTGCTGGCGACGCCGCCGATCGCGATCAGGGAGAGGCCGGCGAACAGGCCGAGTAGGACCAGCAGGATCATGCCCTGAACCGCCAGGCCAGCAGCACGGAGAGGGGCGTGGCGATGCCGATCACCACCGGCAGGGCGAGATGCAGCACGCCGAACAGGACGAAGGCGAGGCCGACGATGGCGGCACGGGCGGGGCGGTGCAGCACGGGCCAGGCGATTCGCAGCGCGGCGGCGGCGAACAGGCCGGCGGCGCCGGCGGCGAGGCCGAGCAGGGCGTGATGGACGAGGGGGATGCCGCCGATCCGCTCATAGACCGCACCCAGCGCGATGACGATGACGACCGGCGCCGCGAGCAGGCCGGCAATGGCGACCACCGCCCCCTTCGGGCCGCGCTGGCGGGCGCCGAAGGCGGCGGCGAGGTTGACCACGTTCGGGCCGGGCAGGAACTGGCAGAGGCTGAACAGGTCGGCGAACTCGGCCCCGGTGAGCCAGCCGCGGCGCTCGACCATGATGCGGCGGGCGAAGGGCAGCACGCCGCCGAAACCCGACAGGCCGGCCGCGAAGAAACCGGCGAAGAGTTCGGCAAGGCCGGGGCGGGGCGACTCGGGGTCCATCGCCGTTACTATGCCCCGGGGGGGATGATCGACAAACCGGCGGCGCTCCGGCAATTTGCGCAGATGAGCGATGACGGGAGCGACGATCGGAACCTGCTGGAGGACGACCTCGCGCTGCGCGCGGGGCCGGCGAAGACCAGCCCGCCCCTGCCGGTGGCGCTGATGATCCTGCTGCTCGGCCTCGCGGCGCCGTTCGTGTTCGTGCACACGGCCAGGCCCAGCCCGTTCCTGACCGCGATGGCGCTGCTGCTGCCGCTGTCGGGCACGATCGCGGTGATCGGCTCGGTCGAGTCGATGCGGCGGCGGCATGGCGACCGGGCGGTGCGGACGCGCGCGGTGATCGGGGCGGACGGCGTCGCGCTGCTGCGCCGGCCGGCGGAGACGGAGCACCATGTCTGGGCGGACATCGCCGCCGCCGAGGTGACGCCGACGACGCTCACGCTTCAGGTGCGCGGCGAGGATGGCAAGCGGCTGCGGCGGGCGATCCGCTACGCGGGACTGGAAACACCGGTTGAGATGCTGCGCGGACGGATCGCGCAAGGGTTGAAAAACGGCACCGCTGTCACAAAGGGCGATCGGTTGTCATAAAAGCTTAACCGACAGCCGGTCGCCTTGTCACACAGGATCATCTAGAGGGCGCGTCAGGACGCAGCGATGCGTTCAACCCACCTGCTGCCCATCGCAACCGACAGGGAGATCCATCGTGCGATCAGACAACAAACTTCGGCGCTCCGTCCTTCTGCGCTCCGGCGCCGCGGCGCTGCTCGTCGCCGGCATCGGCGCCGGCGTCGCCTCTGCCGCGCAGACCGTCACGCTGACCGAGACCGGCTCCACGCTGCTCTACCCGCTGTTCAACATCTGGGTGCCGCATTTCGAGAAGGCGCATCCGGGCATCCGCGTGACGACCCAGGGCACCGGCTCGGGCACCGGCATCGCGCAGGCGATCAAGGGTCTCGTGCAGATCGGCGCGTCCGACGCCTACATGTCGAACGGCCAGCTGAAGCAGAACCCCGGCATCCTGAACATCCCGCTGGCGATCTCGGCGCAGTCGATCAACTACAACATCCCCGGCCTGAACGGTCACCACCTGGTGTTCTCCGGCCCGGTGCTCGCCGACATCTATTCCGGCAAGATCACCAACTGGGATTCGCCGGCGATCGCGAAGCTGAACCCGGGGGTGAAGCTGCCGAACCACAAGATCATCCCGGTGCACCGCACCGACGGTTCGGGTGACACCTTCATCTTCTCGCAGTATCTGAGCTTCTCGACGCCGGAGTGGAACAGCAAGGTCGGCTACGGCACCAGCATCTCCTGGCCGGCGGTGCAGGGCGGGCTCGGCGCACAGGGCAACCCCGGCATGGTCGAGGCGCTGAAGGGCAACAAGTTTTCGATCGCCTATGTCGGCGTCAGCTTCACCAAGCAGATCGACGCGGCGAAGCTCGGCACCGCGAAGCTGGTGAACCGCGCGGGCAAGGCGCTGCTGCCGACCGCCTCGACGATCAGCGCCGCCGCCGCCGCGCTGGGCGACAAGACGCCGGCGGACGAGCGCATCAGCCTCGTCTTCGCGCCGGGGGCGAACAGCTACCCGATCATCAACTACGAATATGCGATCGTGAACAAGAAGCAGCCGAACAAGGCCACCGCCGATGCGGTGAAGACGCTGCTGACCTGGGCCTCGAACGAGGGCAACTCGGAGCAGTATCTGAAGCAGGTGCATTTCAAGGCGCTGCCGAAGAAGATCCGCGAACTCTCGGCGAAGCAGATCGCCCAGATCGGCAGCTGATCCGGGCGGCCGCAGGCCGGAACAAGCCTACCCTGCCCTTCCGGCTTCGCCGGGAGGGCAGTTTCGTGTAAAGGCACCCGCATGTCGAAGGTGAAACCGTTCAGGCTGGCCATGGCGGCGGTCGCCCTGGTGATTCCGCTCGCCCTTGCCGCCATCGTCTTCTTCCTCGCGCGCTATTCGTGGCAGGCGATCGGGTTCAACGGGCTGCGCTTCCTGTGGACGATCAACTGGAATCTCGGAAATCTCTACGGCAACACGGTGATGCGCCATGGCTACGAGGTGCCGCCGGGAGCGAATTACGGGATTCTCGCCTTCATCGTCGGCACGCTGTTCTCCTCCTTCCTCGCGATCCTGTTCGCCGTGCCGGTGAGCGTCGGCGCCGCGATGTTTCTTTCGGAAAAGGCGCCGGCGCGGATGCGGCCCTGGCTGACCATGCTGGTCGAGCTGGTCGCCGTGGTGCCGAGCGTGGTGTTCGGCCTGTGGGGCATTTTCGTGCTGGTGCCGCTGATCGCGAACTGGATCAGCCCGGCGATCACCGCGACGCTCGGCTTCATCCCCTTCTTCAACATGAGCAACAGCACCGGCAGCGGCTACGGGCTGCTCGCCGCCTCGATCGTGCTGGCGCTGATGATCACGCCGATCATCACCACGACGCTCTACGACGCGCTGAACCAGGTGCCGCGCGAGCTGCGCGAATCGGCCTATGCGCTGGGGGCGACGCATTTCGAGGTGGTCACCAGCACCATGCTGCCGACCGCGCGCGTCACGCTGATCGGCGGCATCGTGCTGGCGCTCGGCCGCGCGCTGGGCGAGACGATGGCGGTGCTGATGGTCTCGGGCGGCGCGCTCAACTACCTGCCGGGGACGATCTTCACCCCGATCAGCACGATGGCCGCCTTCATCCTCTCGCAGCTCGACAGCGCGTTGCAGGACCCGAGCAACATGGCGGTGAAGTCGCTCGCGGAAATCGCGCTGGTGCTGTTCGTCATCACCGTGCTGGTGAACGCCGCGGCGCGGCTGCTGGTCAGGAGGACGATCAATGTCCGCAATGCATGACGCCGCGCCGGCGCGGCTGACCACGCTGGAGCGGCGGCGCTACGCGACCAATATCGTCGGGTGGGGGCTGTGCACCCTCGCCTTCCTGCTGATCGCGGTGCCGCTGCTCGACCTCGTGCTGACGGTGACGCTCAAGGGGGCCTCGGCCTTCTCGATCGAACTCTTCACCACCTCGACCAACGGGGTGACCGGCGGGCTGCAGAACGCGATCATCGGCACGCTGGTGCTCTCGCTCGGCTCGCTCCTGATCGCCACGCCGATCGGGATCGGCGCCGGGATCTATCTCTCGGAATACGGCTCGAACCGCCTCGCCGCGACCGTGCGATTCCTGGCCGACACGCTGACCGGCACGCCCTCGATCGTGCTCGGCTATTTCTCCTACATCACGATGGTGATCGGGCTGGGCTGGAAGTTCTCGGCGCTGGCCGGGGCGATCACGCTCGCCATCATGGTCGTGCCCTATCTGGCGCGGATCACCGAGCTGTCGCTGCGGCGGGTGCCGACCAGCATGCGCGAGGCGGCCTACGCGCTGGGCGCGCGGGACCACACCGTGGCCTCGCGCATCGTGCTGGCGGCGGCGGCGCCGGGGGTGATCACCGGCGTGCTGCTCTCGCTCGCCATCTCGGTCGGCGAGACGGCGCCGTTGATCTATACCGCCGGGTGGTCGAACTATCTCTGGACCGGGAAGCTCACCAACGAGCCGATCGGCTACCTGACCTACGTGATCTGGACCTTCATCAACGAACCGAACCCGGAATCGCACGCCCTCGCCTTCGCCGCGGCGCTGCTGGTCATGCTCGTCGTGCTGGCGATCAATATCGGCGTGCGGATGGTGATGCGGCGCGATCCGTGATCAGCCCTCCTGCCTGATGTCGGCGACCAGGCCGCCAGTCAGGCGGACCAGGCCGTCAGGTGTGACCGGAAAGACGTGACGGGGCGTGCCGGCCGCGGCCCAGACCTCGGCGAAGGCGAAGAGATCGCGGTCGATGACGATGCGCATCGCCGGGTCGTGGCCGGCGGGGGACACGCCGCCGGGCGCGAAGCCGGTGGCATCGCGCACGAAATCGGGGCTGGCGGGGGCGAGTTTCGCGCCGAGGACGGCGGCGAGGCGGCTCTTGCCGACGCGGTTCGCCCCGGAGGCGATCGCGAGCACCGGCGCATCGCCGGCGCGGAAGACGATCGACTTGGCGATCGCGGCGACATCGCAGCCGAGGGCGGCGGCGGCATCGGCGGCGGTCGCGGTGCCGGCGGGGAATTCGCGGATCAGGCCATCGGCGAGGCCGGCGGCGCGCAGGGCGGCGCGGACCCGGGCCAGGGCGGCATCGCTCATCGCAGGCGCGCCAGCAGCAGGATCGCCTCCGCGCCGAGGACGAGCCAGGTGATGAGCGCGCCGGGCGCGCGGCAGAGGAATTGCTGCGGCGAATTCTCCGGCGCGATCATGCCGAACGGGTGGATGATGCGCGCGACCAGCAGCGGGAAGAGCAGCGCGTTCATCTCGAGCCGCCCGGCCCCGCTCGCCTCCAGCAGGGCGGCGAGGAGAAGGATCAGCGGGACGTATTCGGCGAAATTGGCATGGGCGCGGATGCGGCGGGCGAGGCGATCGTTGCCGCCATCGCCGTGGATCACCCGGAAGCCGAAGCGGCCGAAGCCGACCCAGAGCGAGAGGACGAGGTAGATCAGGGCGAGCAGGGCGCCATAGCCGGCGGCGACGGTGGGGAAGGTCATTCTTCGGCTCCCGGTCTGGAGCACTTTCCGGTCCTTCCGGATCGGATGTCGTGCTCCATCATGTTGATGCTCTATGACAGATCCAGCGCCTGCGCGGCGGCGCGCACGGCATCGCGCAGGGCGCCCGGGGTGAAGGGCGAGACGAGACCGGCGGCGGCCACGAGACCGCCGAAGGGGCGCGAGCCGCCGAGGGCGCAGAGGTTCACATAGGTGTCGAAGGCGGCGCGCTCGTCGCGCTGCGAGGCGACCCAGAACTGCAGCGCGCAGCACTGCGCCAGGGTGTAGTCGATATAGTAGAAGGGCGAGCGGTAGATGTGCATCTGCGCCTGCCAGCGGCCGCCTATCGCCGGATAGGCGAGGTCGCCCCAGTCCCGCCAGGGCAGATAGAGCTGTTCGAGGCGGCGCCAGATGGCGTGCCGATCGGCCGGCGTGAGATCGGGATCGGCGTAGATCTCGTGCTGGAAGTGATCGACGCAGACGCCGTAGGGCAGGAATTCCAGCGCGCCGATCAGGTGCATCCGCCGGTAGCGTGCGGTGGCGGCGCCGAACATCGGCGCGATATGCGGATGGGCGAGGAATTCCAGGCTCATCGAATGGATTTCCGCGGCCTCCATGGTCGGCCAGAAATAGTCGGAGACCGGCTGTTGCCGGCTCATGTAGTTCTGGAACGCGTGGCCCATCTCGTGGGTGAACACGTCGACATCGTGATGCGTGCCGTTGAAGTTGGCGAAGATGAACGGCATGCCGATGCTGGGAAAGCTGGTGCAGAAGCCGCCGCCGGCCTTGGCGGGGCGGTTGTCGAGATCCATGAAGCCGCCCTCGCGCATCGCGCGGTAGAAGGCATCAAGGCGCGGGTCCATCGCCGCGAACATCTCGGTGGCGGCCTGCTCCAGCACCGCCCGGCCGCCGACGGGTTTCGGATTGCCCTCGGGGTCGATCATCGGCTCGTCCCAGGCCATCAGGCGGTCGAGCCCGTTTTCGGCGCGGCGGCGTTCCATCAGCCGGGCGACGAGGGGGACGACGTGGCGGCGGACTTCCTCGCGATAGGTCGCGACCTCGGCGGGGCCGTAGTCGAGCCGGCCCATGCGGCGATAGGCGAGCGCGGTGAAGCTGGCGTCGCCCAGGGTGCGGGCGATGCGGTGGCGGAGCTTCACCAGCCGGTCGTAGAGGTCGTCGAGCGTGGCGCCGTGCTCGGCGAAGAAGGCCCAGCGGGCGGCGGCGGCATCGTGGCGGACCGCGCGGTCGGGGCTTTCGGCATAGGGGCCGAGGCCGGAGAGGTTCAGCGTCTGGCCGTCGAACGCGATGCGGGCACTGGCGAGCAGCGCCGTGTAGTCGGCGGCGAGGCGGGATTCGGTTTCGAGATCGGCGGCGATTTCGGGGCGGAAGGTGGTGACGTCGTTGCGCCACATCGCCAGCGCGTGGGCGCCGAAGCGGGCTTCGAGCGGGGCCGGATCGAGGCCCAGCAGGCGGGCCTTGAACGTCGTCTCGTGATCGGCGACGACGGGGCCGAGCGCATCGGCGAATTCCCGCGCCGCCTTGCGGGCCGGATCGGCGGTGTCCTGCGAGAAGCGCAGATGGACGAGGCTGGACCAGGTGCCGTGGTCCCGGCGCAGGGCCTCCCAGGCGTCGATCGCGGGGCCGACGGCGCCGGCGTCGAGCTCCGCGTGGAGCGCCCGGTAGGCGGCGGCGAGGCCGGACTCGGTCGGGGTTTCGGCGGTGATCTGGTCGAATCGCATCGTCACTCCGTGTCTGGATGTCGGGATGTGATGTGGGGCGACCGCGGAACGAAAAAAGGCGCGGCTGGCGCCGCGCCCTTCATCCGGACCGGAAATGCGGCGGCGATCAGGCCGCGGCCGCCTCGCCGGCTTCGTCCTCGTCGGAGGCAACCTCGGGCTTCGGCCCGCTGTCCTGCCCCTTGGCGGCGGGATCGCGGTCGACCAGTTCGATCACGGCCATGTCGGCCGCGTCGCCATAGCGCATGCCGGCCTTCAGGACGCGGGTGTAGCCGCCCTGGCGTTCCTTGTAGCGGTCGGCTAGCGAGTCGAAGAGCTTGGCGACGATGACGTCGTCGCGCAGCAGCGCATGGGCCTGGCGGCGCGCATGCAGGCCGCCGCGCTTGCCAAGGGTGATCAGCTTCTCGGCAACGGGCCGGAGCTCCTTGGCCTTGGGCAGCGTGGTGGTGATCTGCTCGTGCTTGAGCAGGGCGACCGCCATGTTGCGGAACATGGCCGCGCGGTGGGACGCGGTGACGCCGAGTTTACGTCCTGCAAGGCCGTGACGCATGGGAGTGACTCCGGATCAGTAAAGACGAAAAGCGTTGTGTGGAAAGGCGATCAGAACGGGTTGTCGGAGCGTTTGACCAGCTCCTCGATGTTTTCGGGCGGCCAGTCCTGCACAACCATGCCGAGGCCGAGGCCCATGGCGGAGAGGACTTCCTTGATCTCGTTCAGCGACTTGCGGCCGAAATTCGGCGTGCGGAGCATTTCCTGTTCGGATTTCTGCACGAGGTCGCCGATATAGACGATGTTGTCGTTCTTGAGGCAGTTCGCCGACCGGACCGAGAGCTCCAGCTCGTCGACCTTGCGGAGCAGGTTCGGGTTGAACGGCAGCTCGGGGCGCGGCTCCTCGGCGCGGAGGCGCTGCGGTTCCTCGAAGTTGATGAACATGCCGAGCTGGTCCTGCAGGATGCGGGCGGCGAGGGCCACTGCATCCTCCGGCGTGACGGCGCCGTTGGTCTCGATGTTCAGGATCAGCCGATCATAGTCGGTCACCTGGCCGACGCGGGTCGGCTCGACGCGGTAGGACACGCGGCGGACCGGCGAGTAGATCGAGTCGACCGGGATCAGGCCGATCGGCGCGTCTTCCGGGCGGTTGGCGGCGGCGGGGACGTAGCCGCGGCCGGACTCGACCGTGAATTCCATGCCGAGCGTCGCGCCATCGTCCAGCGTGCAGATCACCAGCTCGGGGTTCATGACCTCGATGTCGTGTCCGGTCTGGATCATGCCGGCGGTCACCTCGCAGGGGCCGGTGGCGGAGACGGTCATCCGCTTCGGACCGTCGCCATGCATGCGCACGGCGATCTGCTTGATGTTGAGCACGATGTCGGTCACATCCTCGCGCACGCCGGCGATCGAGGAGAATTCGTGCAGCACGCCGTCGATCCGCACCGAGGTCACGGCGGCGCCGTGCAGGGACGACAGCAGGACGCGGCGCAGGGCGTTGCCGAGGGTCAGGCCAAAGCCGCGCTCGAGCGGCTCGGCAATGATCGTCGCGACGCGCGTGTCGTCTGCGCCGGGTTCGATATCCAGTTTTTCCGGCTTGCGCAGCGACTGCCAGTTCCGCTGCAAGGCCAAGTGCGTGTCTCTCAACATCAGTCCCTCCGGTCGGGCGGCGATGCCACCCTCACCCCATCCAAAAACGTGCCGACTCTCCGGCGGCGCGGTGGAGCCGCGCGCTCCGGGCCGGGCCGCCGACGCGGCCCGCGCGGTCAGACGCGACGGCGCTTGCGCGGGCGGCAGCCGTTATGCGGAATCGGGGTCAGGTCGCGGATCGCGGTGATCGAGAAGCCGATCGTCTGCAGGGCGCGCAGCGCGCTCTCGCGTCCGGCCCCGGGGCCGCTCACTTCGATTTCCAGCGTCTCCATGCCATGTTCGCGCGCCTTGCGGCCGGCATCCTCGGCGGCAACCTGGGCGGCGTACGGGGTCGACTTGCGGCTGCCCTTGAAACCCTGGCTGCCGGCGGAGGACCACGAGATCGCGTTGCCCTGGGCGTCGGAGATCGTCACCATCGTGTTGTTGAAGCTCGCGAGCACGTGAGCGACGCCCGAGGAAATGTTCTTGCGTTCCTTGCGGCGGGGACGCGTGGAGGCTGCTTTGGCCATGGATAATCCTGTCTCTGTCTCGATACGCCGGCCCGTGGGCGGGCGGCGCGGTCAGTCGGTAGGGCGCGGCGGAAGGGCTTAGCGGGTCGCCTTCTTCTTGCCGGCGATCGCGACCGCCTTGCCCTTGCGGGTGCGGGCGTTGGTGTGGGTGCGCTGGCCGCGGACCGGCAGGCCCTTGCGATGGCGCAACCCGCGATAGCAGCCGAGATCGACCAGCCGCTTGATGTTCATGGCGACTTCGCGACGCAGGTCACCCTCGACGCGATAGTCCCTGTCGATCAGCTCGCGGATCTTCATGATCTCGTCTTCGGAGAGCTGGTTCACGCGCTTGTCTTCGCCGATCTCGAGGGACTGGCAGATTTCGCGCGCCTTGGCGGGCCCGATGCCGTAGATGTAACGCAGGCTGATCAGCACGCGCTTGTTCGAAGGAATGTTTACGCCGGCAATACGCGCCACGGTCTGCTCCTTAGATCGCCGCCGGATCGCGCCGGCGGCAGGGAAGATCATCCAACGGAAGGCGAAGCACGGGCCCGGCGGGCCGGCATCGCCTGAACAAAGTGCGGCGCCCCGCCAGGGAGCGCCGCAAGACTGGTTGTCTAAAGCCCGACCCGGTCAGAGTCAATCGACCTTGATCAAATTTGCGTGATCGGGGCCGTTCATGCCGTTGCCGGCGCGGCGACCCCGGCGCGGCGCAGCGCGCCCTCGATCTCGGCCGTCACCTGATCCATCGCGGCCATCCCGTCGACGACGTGAAGTCGGCCCTTCTGCTCGTAATAGGGCAGGATCGGCGCGGTCTGCGCATTGTAGGCGACCAGGCGGTCCTTCACGACCTCGGCCTTGTCGTCCGGCCGGCGGACGAAATCATGGCTGCCGCATTTGTCGCACACGCCGGGGACGCCGGTCGGGTGGAACTTGTCGTGATAGCCGGCGCCGCAATGCGCACAGGTGAAGCGGCCGGAAATGCGCTCGACCAGCACCGCCTCGTCGACCTTGAGCAGGATGACGGCGTCGAGATCGAATTTCTGCTCGGCGAGCATCGTGTCCAGCGCCTCGGCCTGCGGCACCGTGCGCGGAAAACCGTCGAGGATGAAGCCGTTGCGGCAGTCCGGCTGGGACAGGCGGTTGCGCAGCATGCCGATGATGATCTCGTCCGAAACCAGCGCGCCCGACTCCATCACCGCCTTCGCCGCGCGGCCCAGCTCGGTGCCCGCCTTCACCTCGGCCCGCAGCATGTCGCCGGTCGCGATCTGGGCAACACCGTAACGATCCTGCAGGATCTTGGCCTGGGTGCCCTTGCCGGCACCGGGTGGTCCCAAAAGAATGATGTTCATCGACCGCGTGTTCTCCCTCGGCCTTTTCGGATCAGGCCTTCATACTGGTGTGCCAGAAGGTGCGACTGGATCTGCGCTACCGTGTCCATCGTAACAGATACCACGATGAGCAGCGAGGTGCCGCCGAAATAATATCCCGCTGCAAGGTCGAACTGGCCGATCAGGAACTGTGGAATGAGACAGACGATCACGAGATAGGCCGCGCCGATCGTGGTGAGGCGCGTCAGCACCGTGTCGAAATATTTGGCTGTATTTGCGCCTGGGCGGATTCCTGGAACAAATCCGCCATATTTCTTGAGATTGTCGGCGGTTTCTTCCGGGTTGAACACGACAGCCGTATAGAAATACGAGAAGAAGATGATCAGGCCGGCATAGAGCAGCATGTAGCCCGGCTGGCCGTTGGAGAGTTCGCGGGCCAGCAACTGCAGCCAGCCGGGGCCGGTGCCGTGGCTGAAGCCGATCACCGTGGCCGGGATCAGCAGCAGGGAGCTGGCGAAGATCGGCGGGATCACGCCGGAGGTGTTCACCTTCATCGGCAGATGCGACGAATCGCCGCCGAACATCCGGTTGCCGACCTGGCGCTTCGGATACTGGATCAGCACCTTGCGCTGGGCACGCTCCATGAACACGACGAAGGCGACCACCGCGAGCGAGAGCACGAAGAAGCCGATGACGAAGCCGGTGGACAGGCCGCCGGAGGCGCCGAGCTGGAGCACGCTGGCGATCGCGCCCGGCAGGGCGGCGACGATGCCGGCGAAGATGATCAGGCTCGAGCCGTTGCCGATGCCGCGCGAGGTGATCTGCTCGCCCACCCACATCAGGAAGACGGAGCCGCCGGTCAGCGTGATCACGGTGGTGACGATGAAGAACAGGCCCGGATCGAGCACCGCGGGGCCGACCGTGGAGGTGATGCTCTCAAGTCCGATCGCGATGCCGTAGGACTGGGCGAGCGCGATCAGCACGGTCAGGTAGCGGGTGTACTGGTTGATCTTCTGCTGCCCGGTCTGGCCTTCCTTCTTCAGCGCCTCGAGCTGAGGCACGGCCGCCTGGAGCAGCTGCATGATGATCGAGGCCGAGATGTAGGGCATGATGTTCAGGGCGAACACGGTCATGCGGCCGAGCGCGCCGCCGCTGAACATGTTGAACATGCCGAGGATGCCGCCGCCGTTCTGGGCGAGCATGTGCTCCATCACCGTCGGGTCGACCCCGGGGATCGGGATATAGGTGCCAAGGCGGAAAACGATCAGCGCGCCGAGGGTGAACCAGATCCGCTTCTTGAGATCGGTCGCCTTCGACAGGGTTTCGAGGTTGAAGCTCGAAGCGAGTTGCTCAGCGGCGGACGCCATGAATATCCCTCATCCAACGGCAGCGTGCCGTATCTCCGGAAACCGGAACGGCGCCGCGGGTCAGTGAAAACTCACGACCTGCAGCGCCGTTCGTCAGGCTCTAGTGTGCCGCAACCTTGGTGGTCACGGCAAGTGGTTCAGGCAGATGCCGGCTCCGCGCGCGCGACCGTAGTGGTCACGCTGCCGCCGGCCTGCTCGATCGCCGCGATCGCGCTGGCGGACGCGCCGGACACCTCGATCTCGACCTTCTGCGAGATCTCGCCGCGGCCGAGCAGACGCACGCCGGCGAGCTTCGAGCCGGCATAGACGCCGGCGGCGCGCAACGTCGCCTCGGTGATCTTCTGGCCGGCGTCGATCTTGCCGGACTCGATCAGCGCCGCGAGGGTGCCGACATTGAGCGGCGCGTAGTCCTTGCGGTTGACGTTGTTGAAGCCGCGCTTCGGCAGACGCCGGTAGATCGGGAGCTGGCCGCCCTCGAACCCGTTCAGCGACACGCCCTCACGCGCCTTCTGGCCCTTGACGCCCTTGCCGGACGTCTTGCCCTTGCCCGAGCCGATGCCGCGGCCGAGCCGCTTCGACTTGGGACGCGCGCCCGGATTGTCGCGCAGTTCGTTCAGTTTCATTACGACAGCTCCTCGACCTTCAGGAGATGCTTGACCTTGCGGATGCGGCCGAGCGTTTCCGGGGTGGCGGCGAGTTCACGGCTCGCGTTCATCCGGTGCAGGCCGAGACCGATCAGGGTCTCCTTCTGGCCCGGCTTGCGGCCGATCGGCGATCCGACCTGGGTGACGCGCACCCGCTTCACCTGCTCAGACATCGGCCGGGGCCTCCTTCTCGCGCTTCGGGCCGAACAGGTCGGCGACCTTCTTGCCGCGACGCGAGGCGACGCTGCGCGGGCTCGCGCACTGCGAAAGCGCCGCGACCGTGGCCTTCACCATGTTGTGCGGGTTGCGGCTGCCGAGCGACTTCGCCACGACGTCGCCGATGCCGAGGGTCTCGAACACCGCGCGCATCGGACCGCCGGCGATGATGCCGGTGCCGGGGGGCGCCGCGCGCAGGACGACATGACCGGCGCCGAAACGGCCCTCGATGTCGTGATGCAGCGTGCGGCCTTCCTTCATCGGGACGCGGATCATGCCGCGCTTCGCGCGCTCGGTCGCCTTGCGGATGGCTTCCGGGACTTCCTTCGCCTTGCCGGCGCCGAAGCCGACCCGGCCCTTCTGGTCGCCCACCACCACGAGGGCGGCGAAGGCGAAGCGACGGCCGCCCTTCACCACTTTCGCGACGCGGTTGATGGTGACGAGCTTGTCGATCAGCTCGTCGCCATCGCGATCCCGCTCGCGCTCGCGGCCCCGGCCTTCTCTCGGTTCGCGTGCCATGCCCTGCTCCTCAGAAATCCAGACCGCTCTCGCGAGCGGCTTCGGCCAGGGCCTTCACCCGGCCATGATACATGTAGGCGCCACGGTCGAAGACGACCTGGGTGACCCCGGCCTCCTTCGCGCGCTCGGCGACGAGCTTGCCCACCGCCGCGGCGGCCGCCTTGTCGGCGCCGGTCTTCAGCGCCGAACGCAGCCCGGCATCGAGCGAGGAGGCCGCGGCCAGCGTGCGGCCGGCGGCATCGTCGATCACCTGGGCGTAGATGTGCTTGCCCGACCGGAACACCGACAGCCGCGGGCGGCCATGCGCCTTCAGGCGGATCTGGTAGCGGAGGCGCTGGCGGCGCCGCGCCTCGTTTTCGTGTACAGCGCTCATTACTTCTTCTTGCCTTCCTTGCGGCGGATCGCCTCGCCCTCGAACTTCACACCCTTGCCCTTGTAGGGTTCGGGCGGACGGAAGGCGCGGAGCTCGGCGCAGACCTGCCCGACCAGACGCTTGTCGATACCCTCGACCTTGATCGAGGTCGGCTTTTCGCAGGTGATCTTGATGCCCTGCGGCACCGGATAGACCACATCGTGCGAGAAGCCGAGATTCATCACCAGGTTGCTGCCCTGGACCGCGGCGCGGAAACCCGTGCCGTTGATCTCGAGCGTCTTGGCGTAGCCCTGCGAAACGCCCTGGACCATGTTGGCCACATTGGCGCGGGTGGTGCCCCACATCATCCGCGAGGCCGCTTCCTTGTCGCGCGGCGACACCGTCACCTTGCCGTCCTCGACCACCGTCGCGACCCGCTCGGACAGGGGCATCTTCAGCTCGCCCAGCTTGCCCTTCGCGGTCAGGATGCCGTCGACCACGGTGATCGACACACCCTGCGGCAGCGCGACCGGATATTTACCAACTCGTGACATGATGCTGCCTCCTCAGAAGACGCGGCAGAGCACTTCGCCGCCGACATTGGCGGTGCGTGCCTCGACATCGCTCATCACGCCGCGCGGGGTCGACAGGATCGACACGCCGAGCCCGGCATAGACGCGCGGCAGCTCCTTGATCTTGGAATACACGCGGCGGCCCGGACGGGAAACGCGTGTGATTTCCTTGATCACCGGCTCGCCGTCGTTGTACTTGAGCTCGATGCGCAGCTGGGCCACGCCGGGGCGAAGCTCTTCCTTGGAGAAGCCGCGAATGAAGCCTTCGCGCTTCAGCACGTCGAGCACGTTGGCGCGCAGGTTCGACGCAGGCGCGACGCACACCGCGTGGCGGGCGCGCTGCGCGTTGCGGATGCGGGTGAGCATGTCACCCAGGGGATCAGACATCGACATGTATTATCCCCTTACCAGCTCGACTTGACCATGCCCGGAATCTGCCCGGCGCTCGCGAGGTCGCGCAGCGCGACACGGCAGAGCTTGAACTTGCGATAGTTGCCGCGGGCGCGCCCGGTCAGTTCGCAGCGCAGCCGCACGCGGGTCTTCGCGCCGTTGCGCGGGAGTTGCGCGAGCTTCAGCGTCGCGTCGAACCGATCCTCCACGGGGAGGGAACGGTCGTTCACGATCGCCTTCAGCGCCGCGCGCTTCGCCGCATCACGCGCCGCCATCTTCTCGCGCCGCTTATTCCGATTGACCTGAGAGGTCTTCGCCATCGTCTTCTATCCTCCGGAACCTGCCGGCACTTCCCGGCGGTTTTCCACTAAATCCGTTTACGCGCCTGAAAATCCGCTCAGTTGACGAACGGAATCTCAAACCCTTTGAGCAGTGCCTTCGCCTCGGCATCGGTCGGCGCCGTGGTCACGAACACGATGTCCATGCCGCGCATGTCGTCGACCTTGTCGTACTCGATCTCGGGGAACACGATCTGCTCCTTGAGACCCATGGCGAAATTGCCGCGGCCGTCGAAACCCTTGCCCGAGATGCCGCGGAAGTCGCGCACGCGGGGGAGCGCGATCGTCACCAGCCGGTCAAGGAACTCGTACATCCGCGCGCGGCGCAGCGTCACCTTGCAGCCGATCGGCAGGCCCTTGCGGATCTTGAAGCCGGCGATCGCCTTCTTCGCCACCGTCTTGACCGGCTTCTGGCCGGCGATCAGCGTCAGCTCGGCCACCGCGGCGTCGAGCTTCTTCTGGTCCGCGGCCGCCTCGCCGACGCCCATATTGATCACGATCTTCTCAAGCTTCGGCACCTGCATCGGGTTCGTGTAGCCGAACTCCTTCTGCAGCGCCTCGCGCACCACGGTCTCGTAGTGCTGCTGAAGCCGGGTCTTGGCAATGGCCTCGCTCATCGCTCTATCCTCAACCATCGATCACGGAGTCGCTCTTGCGGGCGACCCGGACCTTGCGACCGTCCTCGAGAACGCGGAAGCCCACGCGGGTCGGCTTCTTCGTCTCCGGATCGATCAGTGCAATATTCGACAGATGGACCGGCATCTCCTTCTGGATGATGCCGCCCTGCTCGCCCATGCCACGGGCCTTGGTGTGGCGCTTCGCCACCGCCACGCCCGAGACCACGGCCTTGTTCTCGGCCGGCAGCACGCGCAGAACCTCGCCTTCGCGGCCCTTGCTCGCGCCGGCGATCACGACCACCCGGTCGCCCTTACGGATACGCGCGGCCATATTACAGCACCTCCGGCGCCAGGCTGATGATCTTCATGAACTTGCGCGCGCGCAGCTCGCGGGTGACCGGCCCGAAGATACGGGTGCCGATCGGCTCCATCTGCTTGTTGATCAGCACGGCCGCATTGCGGTCGAAGCGGATCACGCTGCCATCGGCGCGGCGCACCGGGTAGGCGGTGCGAACGACGACGGCCTGGTGCACATCGCCCTTCTTCACCTTGCCGCGGGGGATCGCGTCCTTGATCGAGACGACGATGACATCGCCGACCGAGGCGGTGCGACGCTTCGAGCCGCCCAGCACCTTGATGCACTGCACCCGGCGCGCGCCCGAATTGTCGGCAACGTCGAGATTGGATTCAACGATGATCATCTCACGCTCCCTGGGCTTCGGCGGCGGCGCCGACCGGCTCGCCGTTGCGCGCGGTCACGAGCCAGGCCTTGCGCTTGCTGATCGGCGGGCACTCCTCGATCCGCACCAGATCGCCCATCGCGCAGACATTGCCTTCGTCATGCGCCGCATACTTCTTCGAGCGGCGGATGAATTTCTTGTAAAGCGGATGCATGACGCGACGCTCGACAAGCACCGTGACGGTCTTGTCCATCTTGTCGCTCACGACCCGTCCGGTCAGGACGCGCTTCGGCATAACTCTAAACCCCTCAAGCCTTGGCCGCGGCGCGGGCGCGCTCGGCCTGAATCGTCTTCACACGTGCCACGTCCCGACGCGCCTTGCGGATCTGGCTGGTGTTTTCCTGCTGGCCGGTGGCCCGCTGGAACCGCAGGTTCAGCTGCTCGCGCTTCAGTTCGAGCAGCATGTCGTTCAGTTCGTCCGGCGTCTTGGTCCGGATGTCGGTCGCCTTCGTCATCTCAGGCCTCTCCGATACGGGTGACGATCTTGGTCTTGATCGGCAGCTTCGCGGCGCCGAGCTTCAGTGCCTCGCGCGCGATGCCTTCGGCAACACCGTCGATCTCGAACATGATGCGGCCCGGCTGGACGCGCGCCACCCAGTATTCCGGGGCGCCCTTGCCCGAGCCCATGCGGACTTCGGCCGGCTTGGTGGAGACCGGCAGGTCCGGGAAGATGCGGATCCACACGCGGCCGGCGCGCTTCATCTGGCGCGTGATGGCCCGGCGGGCGGACTCGATCTGCCGCGCGGTGATCCGCTCCGGCTCCAGCGCCTTGAGGCCGAACTGGCCGAAATTGAGCTGCGTGTTCCCCTTGGCGGTGCCGTGGATGCGGCCCTTGTGCGCCTTGCGGAATTTCGTTCGCTTCGGTGACAACATGTTATCTGCTCCGGCTCAGCGCTGCGGCGCCTGTTCGGCGGCGCGGCGGTCCTGCGCCATCGGGTCGTGAGCCATGATCTCGCCCTTGAAGATCCAGACCTTCACGCCGCAGGTGCCATAGGTGGTCTTCGCGGTGGCGACGCCGAAATCGATGTCGGCGCGCAGCGTGTGCAGGGGCACACGACCTTCGCGATACCACTCCATGCGGGCGATCTCGGCGCCGCCGAGACGGCCGCTGCAGTTGATCCGAATGCCCTGGGCGCCGAGGCGCATCGCCGACTGGACCGCGCGCTTCATGGCGCGGCGGAACGCGACGCGGCGTTCGAGCTGCTGGGCGATGTTCTGGGCGACCAGCGCGGCATCGATCTCGGGCTTGCGGATCTCGACGATGTTCAGCGACACGTCGGCCTTCGCCATCGAGGAGAGCTCCTTCTTGAGCACCTCGATGTCCTGGCCCTTCTTGCCGATGACCACGCCGGGACGCGCGGCATAGATCGTCACGCGCGGCTTCTTCGCCGGACGCTCGATCAGCACCTTGGAGACGCCGGCGCCGGACAGGCGGCCGAGAAGATGTTCGCGCAGCTTGAGGTCGTCATGCAGCAGCGACGCATAGTCGGCGCCCGCGAACCAGCGGCTGTCCCAGGTGCGGTTGATGCCGAGCCGCAGCCCGACCGGATTGACTTTGTGACCCATTACGCAGGCACCCCTTCATTCGCCGCCGGGCTGGCACTTGCCGCCGGCTTGGCCGCGGCGCGCCGGGCGCGGCGGTCGGCCTTGGTCTCGATGTCGCGCTCGGCCACGACGATGCGCAGATGGCTGAACCACTTCTCGACCCGCGCCGCGCGGCCACGGCCACGGGCATGGAAGCGGCGCATCACGATCGAGCGGCCGACATCGGCGGTGGTGACGACCAGGCGGTCGACATCCAGCTGATGGTTGTTCTCGGCGTTGGCAATGGCCGACTCCAGCGCCTTCTTCACGTCCTTCGCAATGCGGCGCTTGCTGAAGGTGAGGTCGGCCACGGCCTTGCCCGCCGGCTTGTTGCGGATGGATGCCGCGACGACATTGAGCTTGCGCGGGCTGCAGCGCAGGTTGCGCAGAACCGCCTCGGCCTCGGAGTCGGCCAGCGTGCGCGGATGATTCGGTTTGCTCATGTCAGCCTCGCTTCGCCTTCTTGTCGGCCGCGTGGCCATTGAACGTGCGGGTCGGCGAGAACTCGCCGAACTTGTGACCCACCATGTTCTCGGTCACCTGCACCGGCAGGAACTTCCGGCCATTGTAGACGCCGAAGGTAAGCCCGACGAACTGCGGCAGGATGGTCGAGCGGCGCGACCAGATCTTGATGATCTCGTTGCGGCCCGACGCGCGCGAGGCGTCGGCCTTGTTCAGCATGTACCCGTCGACGAACGGGCCCTTCCAGACGGAACGTGTCATCTCGATCAGCCCTTCCCGACCTTGCGACGGCGGATGATAAGGCCGTCAGTCCGCTTGTTCGCACGCGTCTTCGCACCCTTGGTCGGCTTGCCCCACGGCGTGACCGGGTTGCGACCACCAGAGGTGCGCCCCTCGCCACCACCCAGCGGATGGTCGACCGGGTTCATCGCGACGCCGCGGTTGTGAGGACGCCGGCCCAGCCAGCGCTTGCGACCCGCCTTGCCGAGCTGCTGGTTGGAGTGATCGGGGTTCGACACCGCGCCGATCGACGCCATGCACTCGCCGCGGATCAGACGCAGCTCACCGGACATCAGCTTCACCTGGGCATAGCCCTGGTCCTTGCCGACCAGCTGGGCGAAGGTGCCGGCCGAACGGGCCAGCTTGCCGCCGGCGCCGGCCTTCAGCTCGATATTGTGGACGATCGTGCCGACCGGGATCGCCGAGAGCGGCATCGCATTGCCCGGCTTCACGTCGACCTTGACGCCGGCGACGACCTGGTCACCCACCTTCAGGCGCTGCGGCGCCAGGATGTAGGCCAGTTCGCCGTCCTCATACTTCACGAGGGCGAGGAAGGCCGAACGGTTCGGGTCGTATTCGAGGCGCTCGACCGTCGCCGCCACGTCGAACTTGCGGCGCTTGAAGTCGACGACGCGATAGGCGCGCTTGTGTCCGCCGCCACGGAACCGGACCGTGGTGCGGCCATGGTTGTTGCGCCCGCCAGAGCTGGTCAGCCCTTCGGTCAGGCCCTTGACCGGCTTGCCCTTCCAGAGCTCGGACCGGTCCACCAGCACGGTGCCGCGAAGGCTCGCCGTGACCGGTTTAAAATGCTTGAGTGCCATGTTTCAGTCTCGCCTTACGCCAGCCGCGTCGTGAAATCGATCGACTGACCCTCGGCCAGCGTCACGAACGCCTTCTTGAAGTCCGAACGCCGGCCCGGGCGGCCCTTGAAGCGCTTTGTCTTGCCCTTCTGGACGAGCGTGTTCACGCTCAGCACCTTCACGCCGAACAGGGTTTCGACCGCCGCCTTGATGCCGGGCTTGGTCGCATCGAGCGACACCTTGAAGCCGACTTGGTTCTTTTCCGACAGGGCCGTCGCCTTCTCGGTGATCAGCGGCCCGCGGATGATGTCGAACATCGCCTCGCGCGACAGCACCGGCTTCTTCGGCGCCGCCTTCTTTTCAGCGGTCTCGCTCATGCCGCGATCTCCTCGTTGGCGCCGGCCTTGATGCCGTCAAGACGCCGCTTCAGTCCCTCGAGCCCGGCGGCGGTGATCGCCAGCGTGTCGTGCTGGAGGATGTCGTAGACGTTGGCGCCGACGACCGGCAGCACGTCGATCCCGATCAGATTGCGGCTGGCGCGGGCGAAGCCCTCGTCCACCACCGCATCCACCACCAGCGTGCGGCCCCAGCCGAGCTTCTTCAGCTTGACGTTCAGTTCGCTCGTCTTCGAGACGCCGGCGACCGTGTCGAGCACGACCAGCTTGCCCTCGGCCAGCTTCTGCGACAGCGCCGAGATCAGGCCGAGACGGCGGACCTTCTTGTTCAGCGAATAGCCATGATCGCGAACGACCGGGCCGTGCACGGCGCCGCCGGTGCGGAACTGCGGCGCGCGCAGCGAGCCCTGGCGGGCGTTGCCGGTGCCCTTCTGGCGATACGGCTTCTTCGTCGTGCCGCTGACCTCGCCCATGCCCTTCACCTTGTGGGTGCCGGCACGGCGCTTCGCGAGCTGCCAGTGCACCACGCGGGCCATGATGTCGGCGCGCGGCGTGGCGGCGAAATATTCCTCGGGCAGCTCGGCCTTGCCGGCCGAGCCGGCATCGAGGGTTGAAATGTCGATCTGCATGTCGCTCTCCTCAGGCCTTCAGCGCCGCCGGATAGGCAGCATCGGCCGGGCGGGCCGTCTTGACCGCGTCGCGCACCAGGACGTAGCCGTCCTTGGCGCCCGGCACCGCGCCCTTGATCATGATGAGGTTGCGCGCCTCATCGATCGCCGCGACCTCGAGATTGAGGGTCGTGATGCGCTCGCCGCCGAGATGGCCGGCCATCTTCTTGTTCTTGAAGGTCTTGCCCGGATCCTGGCGGTTACCGGTCGACCCCAGCGAACGATGGCTGATCGAGACGCCGTGCGAGGCTTCAAGGCCGCGGAAGTTCCAGCGCTTCATGCCGCCGGCGAAGCCCTTGCCCTTGCTGATGCCGGCGACATCGACCTTCTGGCCGACGGTGAAATGCGCCGCCGAAAGCACCTGACCGGCTTCCAGCACCGCATCGTCCGCGACGCGGAACTCGACCAGCCGGTTCGCCGGCTCGACCTTCGCCGCGGCGAAGTGGCCCTTCATCGGCTTCGTCACGTTCTTCGTCTTGGCATGGCCGAAGCCGAGCTGAACGGCCGCGTAGCCGTCACGTTCCTTGGTGCGGGCGGCAACCACGCGCACATCGTCCATGTGCAGCACGGTCACCGGCACATGGGTGCCGTCTTCCCTGAACAACCGGGTCATGCCCAGCTTCTTCGCGATAATACCGGTGCGCATCACACTCATCTCTGCTCAGATCTTGATCTCGACATCGACGCCGGCCGCGAGGTCGAGCTTCATCAGCGCGTCCACGGTCTGCGGGGTCGGCTCGACAATGTCGAGCAGACGGCGATGGGTCCGGATTTCGAACTGCTCGCGGCTCTTCTTGTCGACATGCGGCGAACGGTTCACGGTGAACCGCTCGATATGCGTCGGCAGCGGAATCGGTCCCCGCACCTGGGCGCCCGTGCGCTTCGCCGTGTTCACGATCTCCCTGGTGCTGTTGTCCAGCACCCGGTGATCGTACGCCTTCAGGCGAATGCGAATATTCTGACTGTCCATCGTCGAAACCTGCAATCTTTACACGGAACGCCCGGTCCGCCCATTCGGGCCGCGCGCTAGTCCGAACCAAATCCAGCGGCCGCCACCCGGTTGAGACCGGATGGCGGCCGCCTCGCTAACCAGCCAGGCGGTTACTTCGTGATGCTCGCGACGACGCCCGAACCAACCGTCCGGCCGCCTTCGCGGATCGCGAAGCGGAGACCTTCGTCCATCGCGATGGGCGCGATCAGCTCGACGCTCACCGTGACATTGTCACCCGGCATCACCATCTCGACACCTTCCGGCAGCGTGACCACGCCGGTCACGTCGGTGGTGCGGAAATAGAACTGCGGGCGATAGTTGGTGAAGAACGGCGTGTGGCGCCCGCCTTCTTCCTTGTTCAGGATGTAGACCGAACCGGAGAAGTTGGTGTGCGGGGTGATCGAGCCCGGCGCGGCGAGAACCTGGCCACGCTCGACGTCTTCACGCTTGGTGCCGCGCAGCAGCGCGCCGATGTTGTCGCCGGCCTCGCCCTGGTCGAGCAGCTTGCGGAACATTTCGACGCCGGTGACCGTCGTCTTCACGGTGGCCTTGAGGCCGACGATCTCGACTTCGTCGCCAACCTTGATGATGCCGCGCTCGACGCGGCCGGTCACCACGGTGCCGCGGCCGGAGATCGAGAACACGTCTTCGACCGGCATCAGGAACGGCTTGTCCTTCGGGCGCTCCGGCTGCGGGATGTAGCTGTCCACCGCTTCCATCAGCTTCAGGATCGCCTCGCGGCCGAGCTCGGCATTGCTGTCCTCGAGCGCGCAGAGAGCGGAACCCTTGATGATGGGGATGTCGTCGCCCGGGAACTCATACTTGCTCAGCAGGTCGCGGACTTCCATCTCGACCAGCTCGACGAGGTCGGGGTCGGCCATGTCCATCTTGTTGAGGAACACGACGAGCGCCGGCACGCCGACCTGGCGGGCGAGCAGGATGTGCTCGCGGGTCTGCGGCATCGGGCCATCGGCGGCGGAGACGACCAGGATCGCGCCATCCATCTGCGCCGCGCCGGTGATCATGTTCTTCACGTAGTCGGCGTGGCCAGGGCAGTCGACATGCGCGTAGTGGCGGTTCGCGGTCTCGTACTCGACATGCGCGGTCGCGATCGTGATGCCGCGGGCGCGCTCCTCGGGAGCGGCGTCGATGCTGTCATAGGCGCGGAAGGTCGCACCACCGGATTCGGCCAGCACCTTGGTGATCGCCGCGGTGAGCGAGGTCTTGCCATGATCGACGTGGCCGATCGTGCCGATGTTGCAGTGCGGCTTCGTCCGCTCGAATTTAGCCTTGGCCATGGGTTTCTCCGTAACGTATCTGCTTCAGCGCCGTGCTGGCGTGATGGGGTGGAGTCTGACGGTTGCTTACCAGCGGTAGTGGCTGAACGCCTTGTTCGCCTCAGCCATGCGATGCGTGTCCTCACGCTTCTTCACGGCCGCCCCGCGATTGTTCACCGCATCGAGCAGCTCGTTCGAAAGACGGTCTTCCATCGTGTGCTCGCCGCGCTTGCGGGCGGACTCGATGATCCAGCGGATCGCGAGAGCCTGGCGGCGCTCGGAGCGCACCTCGACCGGAACCTGGTAGGTCGCGCCGCCGACGCGGCGGGACCGCACCTCGATGGCCGGCTTCACATTGTCCAGCGCCTCGTGGAACAGGCGGACCGGATCGGCATTCTGCCCGCCGCGCTTCTTGAGGCTGTCCAGGGCACCGTAGACGATGGACTCGGCGACCGACTTCTTGCCGTCGTACATCAGCACGTTCATGAAACGGCTGATCACCACGTCGCCGAACTTCGGGTCCGGCAATACTTCGCGCTTGACGGCGGAATGGCGTCTGCTCACGGAAACTCTCCTTACTTCGGCCGCTTGGCGCCGTAGAGCGAACGACGCTGCCGGCGCTTGGCAATGCCCTGCGTATCCAGCACGCCGCGCAGGATGTGGTAGCGCACGCCCGGAAGGTCCTTCACGCGCCCGCCGCGGATCAGCACGACCGAGTGTTCCTGAAGGTTGTGCCCCTCGCCAGGGATGTAGCTCACGACCTCGTAGCCGTTGGTCAGGCGAACCTTGGCAACCTTGCGGAGCGCCGAGTTCGGCTTCTTCGGGGTCGTCGTGTAGACGCGGGTGCAGACGCCGCGCTTCTGCGGGCAGCCCTGCAGCGCGGGCACCTTGTTGCGCTTGGCCCGAACTTCGCGCCCCTTGGCGATCAACTGGTTGATAGTCGGCATGCTCGATCCTGATCCTTCTTGCCGGTTACGCTCTGCCGGGCGCTCATAACAATGCCGCAGGGCGGAGTAATCCCCGCCTGCGGAAACCCAGACCTGCGACCTAAGCCACCCGTTGGGCCGGGTGGCGGCGCCGCAAGCGTGAGAGTAAATGAACGACGCGGCCGGGCGTTACCGGGCCTCGCTGAGGTCGCCACCCTTAAGAGGAGAGCCGCGGCAAGTCAAGCGTTCTGCCCGTCCTGAATCCGTGCGGGGCATGAAAATCGGCAGAATGACCGGCCGTTCTGGCTGCCATGAGCGGAGGAAAAGCCCGCTCCCGCCGGGCGGGAACGGAAAAACGGCTCCCGGTTGCCCGGGAGCCGTTCCGATCGAAGCCCGGTCGGGCCGGAGATCAGTCCGCCGAGACCTCGTCGCGCGCCGGCAGGGCCGGGCGAGTCGCCGCGAGGGTCGAGCGGTCGCGGCCGGCGGCGATGGAGCGCAGACGGCTCATCACGCTGCCGGTGCCGGCCGGGATCAGGCGGCCGACGATCACGTTCTCCTTGAGGCCGAGCAGCTGGTCGGTCTTGCCGGCCGTCGCCGCCTCGGTGAGGACGCGGGTGGTCTCCTGGAAGGAGGCCGCCGAGATGAAGCTGAGCGTCTGCAGGCTCGCCTTGGTGATGCCCTGCAGCACCGGCAGGCCACCCGCCGGGCGTTCGCCCGCGCGCAGCCGGCGCTCGTTCTCCTCGTCGAACTCGATCCGGTCGACCAGCTCGCCGACCAGGTAGGTGGTGTCGCCGGGCTCGGTGATCTCGATCTTCTGCAGCATCTGGCGGACGACCACCTCGATGTGCTTGTCGTTGATCTTCACGCCCTGGAGCCGGTAGACGTCCTGGATCTCGTTGATGAGATATTCGGACAGCGCCTCGACGCCGAGCACGCGCAGGATGTCGTGCGGGACGCGCGGGCCGTCGACCAGCGGGTCGCCGCGGTGGACGTAGTCGCCCTCCTGCACCGAGACGTGCTTGCCCTTCGGCACCAGATACTCGGTTTCCTCGCCGGTCTCGTCGTTCTTCACGATGATGCGGCGCTTCGCCTTGTAGTCCTTGCCGAATTCCACGCGGCCGTCGGTTTCCGCGATGATCGCGTGATCCTTCGGACGGCGGGCCTCGAACAGTTCGGCCACGCGCGGCAGACCGCCGGTGATGTCGCGCGTCTTGCTGCCCTCACGCGGGATGCGGGCGAGCACGTCGCCGGCATGCACGCTGGCACCGTTCTCGACCGAGAGGATCGAGTCGGGGCTGAGGAAGTAGCGGGCCTCGGCGCCGTTGGCGAGGCGCAGCACCTCGCCGCGTTCGTCCTTCAGGATCAGGCGCGGACGCAGATCCGCCCCCTTGGCCGACTGCTTGTAGTCCACCACCACCTTGGAGGTCAGGCCGGTCACCTCGTCGACCCGCTCGACCAGGGTCACGCCTTCCAGCAGGTCGGCGTATTCCACGAGGCCGGCGCGCTCGGTGATGATCGGCAGGGTGTAGGGATCCCACTCCGCGAGCTTCTGGCCGCGCGTGACCGTCTGGTCCTCGTCCACCAGCAGGCGGGCGCCGTAGGGAACGCGGAAGCGGGCGCGCTCGCGGCCGGAGGCGTCGTTCAGCGCGATCTCGCAGTTGCGGCTCATGACGATCGGCGCGCCGGCCGAGTTCGACACCACGTTGCGGTTGCGGATGGTCACCGTGCCGTCATGGCTGGCCTCGACGCTCGACTGCTCGGCGCCACGCTGCGCGGCACCGCCGATATGGAAGGTGCGCATGGTCAGCTGGGTGCCCGGCTCGCCGATCGACTGCGCGGCGATGACGCCCACGGCCTCGCCGATATTGACCGGCGTGCCGCGTGCGAGGTCGCGCCCGTAGCACTTGGCGCAGACGCCGACCTTGGCCTCGCAGGTCAGCACCGAGCGGATCTTCACGCTCTCGACCCCGAGCTTCTCGATATGCATCGAGTCGATCTCGCCGATCAGCTCGTTCGCCTTGACGATCACCGAACCGTCGGCCGGGTCGAGCACGTCTTCCGCCGCGGTGCGGCCGAGGATGCGCTCGGAGAGCGAGGAGACCACCTCGCCGCCATCCATCACCGCGCGCATGGTCAGGCCGCGCTCGGTGCCGCAATCGGCGGTGACGATGATGCAGTCCTGCGCCACGTCGACCAGGCGGCGGGTGAGGTAGCCGGAGTTCGCCGTCTTCAGCGCGGTGTCCGCGAGGCCCTTGCGGGCGCCGTGGGTCGAGTTGAAGTATTCGGCGACGGTCAGGCCTTCCTTGAAGTTCGACAGGATCGGCTGCTCGATGATCTCGCCCGACGGCTTGGCCATCAGGCCGCGCATGCCGGCGAGCTGGCGCATCTGGGTCGGCGACCCGCGGGCGCCGGAATGGCTCATCATCCAGACCGAGTTGGTCGGCTTGCCGGGATCCTGGCGCGAGATCTCGCGCATCATCGCGGCCGCGACCTCGTCGTTACAGCGCGACCAGGCGTCGATCACCTTGTTGTAGCGCTCGCCGGCGGTGATGAGACCGTCGTGATACTGCGCCTCGTATTCCTTGACCTCGGCCTGGGTCTTTTCCAGCAGGCCGTATTTCTCGGCCGGGATGACCATGTCGTCCTTGCCGAAGGAAATGCCGGCCTTGGCCGCCTGGCGGAAGCCGAGGCCCATCAGCCGGTCGCAGAAGATCACCGACTCCTTCTGGCCGCAATGACGGTAGACGGCGTCGATCACGTCCGACACCTTCTTCTTGGTCAGCAGCTGGTTGACCAGGGCGAACGGCACGTCGTGATGCTTGGGCAGAAGCTGGCCGATCATCATGCGGCCCGGCGTGGTCGGGACCACTTCGGTGGTGCGGCTGCCGTCCGGATGGGTGCGGACGACGCGGGCGCGGATCTTGTCGTGCAGCTTCAGATAGCCGGAATCGAGCGCGTGCTCGATCTCGCCCATCGTGCCGAAGAGCGGCGCTTCCTTGTCCTCGACACCGGTGAAGGCCGGAGTTTCGAGCGAGAGGTAATAGAGGCCGAGCACGATGTCCTGGCTCGGCACGATGATCGGCTTGCCGTTGGCCGGGTTGAGGATGTTGTTCGTGCTCATCATCAGCACGCGGGCCTCGAGCTGCGCCTCGATCGAGAGCGGCACGTGGACCGCCATCTGGTCGCCGTCGAAGTCGGCGTTGAAGGCGGTGCAGACCAGCGGGTGCAGCTGGATCGCCTTGCCCTCGATCAGGATCGGCTCGAAGGCCTGGATGCCGAGACGGTGCAGCGTCGGCGCGCGGTTGAGCAGCACCGGATGCTCGCGGATCACCTCCTCGAGAATGTCCCACACCTCGGGACGTTCCTTCTCGACCATGCGCTTCGCCGCCTTGATCGTGGTGGCGAGGCCGTATTTCTCGAGCTTGGCGTAGATGAAGGGCTTGAACAGCTCCAGCGCCATCTTCTTCGGCAGGCCGCACTGGTGCAGCTTCAGCTCCGGCCCGACGACGATGACCGAACGGCCGGAATAGTCGACGCGCTTGCCGAGCAGGTTCTGGCGGAAGCGGCCCTGCTTGCCCTTCAGCATGTCCGACAGCGACTTGAGCGGGCGCTTGTTGGTGCCGGTGATGGCCCGGCCGCGGCGGCCGTTATCGAACAGCGCGTCGACCGATTCCTGGAGCATGCGCTTCTCGTTGCGCACGATGATGTCCGGCGCGCGCAACTCGATCAGCCGCTTGAGGCGGTTGTTGCGGTTGATGACGCGGCGATAGAGATCGTTCAGGTCCGACGTCGCGAAACGACCGCCATCGAGCGGGACGAGCGGGCGCAGTTCGGGCGGAATGACCGGGACGACATCCATGATCATCCATTCCGGACGGGTGCCGGATTCGATGAAGGCCTCGACCAGCTTCAGGCGCTTGACCAGCTTCTTGCGCTTCGCCTCGGAGGTCGCCTCCTTCAGGTCGGCACGCATGATCGCCCGCTCGGCCTCGAGATCGATGCCGGCGAGGATCGACTTGACCGCCTCGGCGCCGATGCCGGCCTTGAACCCGTCCTCGCCGAACTCGTCCTGCTTCGCGTAGAGATCGTCCTCGGAGAGGAGCTGGTAGCGCTTGAGGTCGGTCGTGTAGGGGTCGAGCACGATGTAGTTCTCGAAATAGAGAACCTTTTCGAGATCCTTCAGCGTCATCTCGACCATCGTCGCGATGCGGCTCGGCAGCGACTTCAGGAACCAGATATGCGCGACCGGCGAGGCGAGCTCGATATGGCCCATGCGCTCGCGGCGCACCTTGGCCAGCGTGACCTCGACGCCGCATTTCTCGCAGATGATGCCGCGAAACTTCATCCGCTTGTACTTGCCGCAGAGGCACTCGTAGTCCTTGATCGGCCCGAAGATGCGCGCACAGAACAGGCCGTCGCGCTCGGGCTTGAAGGTGCGGTAGTTGATGGTCTCGGGCTTCTTGATCTCGCCATACGACCAGGAGCGGATCTGCTCCGGCGAGGCGATCTGGATACGGATCTGGTCGAACGTGGCGGCCTGACCGGTCTGGCCGAGAATCTTCATCAAATCGTTCATGCGATAGTCCCTTTCATCAGCGCGGGACGGGATTGCCGCCCCGCGCCATGACAAATCCGAACGGTCCTGGTCAGTCCACGGACAGGTTGAGATCGACGTTCAGGCCGAGCGACTTCAGTTCCTTGGTGAGAACGTTGAAGCTCTCGGGCACGCCGGCCTCGAAATTGTCCTGCTCGCGCACGATCGCCTCGTAGACCTTGGTGCGGCCGGAGACGTCGTCCGACTTGACGGTGAGCATTTCCTGCAGCGTGTAGGCCGCGCCATAGGCCTCGAGCGCCCAGACCTCCATCTCGCCGAAGCGCTGGCCGCCGAACTGCGCCTTGCCGCCCAGCGGCTGCTGGGTGACCAGGCTGTAGGGGCCGATCGAGCGGGCATGGATCTTGTCGTCCACCATGTGGCCGAGCTTGAGCATGTACATATAGCCCACCGTCACCTTGCGCTCGAACTGCTCGCCGGTGCGGCCGTCGCAGACGGTCATCTGCCCGGAGACGTCGAGGCCGGCCTTGGCCAGCATGTCCTCGATGTCGGTGATGCGGGCACCGTCGAACACCGGGGTCGCGATCGGCACGCCCTTGCGGATGTTGCCGCACAGCTCGCGCAGCTCGGCATCCGACATCGAGGCGATCTGCTCGTTGTAGATCTCCTCGCCATACACGCTCTTCAGCATCGCGTGCAGGCGCTCGCGCTCGGCGACGTCACGCTGATAGGCCTCGACCGCCTCGCCGATCTGCCGGCCGAGATTGGCGCAGGCCCAGCCGAGATGGGTTTCGAGGATCTGCCCGACATTCATGCGCGAGGGCACGCCCAGCGGGTTGAGCACGACATCGACCGGCGTGCCGTCTTCAAGGAACGGCATGTCCTCGATCGGCACGACCTTGGAGACGACACCCTTGTTGCCATGGCGGCCGGCCATCTTGTCGCCCGGCTGCAGCTTGCGCTTCACCGCGATGAAGACCTTGACCATCTTCATCACGCCGGGCGGCATCTCGTCGCCGCGCTGCAGCTTCTCGACCTTGCTCTCGAAACGCTGCTGCAGCTTGTGGACCGAAGCGTCGAACTCGCGCTTCAGCGTCTCGATCTCGGCCATCACCCGGTCGTCCTGGACGGTCAGGTTGCGCCAGGCGCCGCGCGGGATCTCGGCGAGCAGCTCGGTGGTGATCTCGGTGCCCGAGCGCACACCCTTGTAGCCGGAGCCGGCCACCTGGCCGAGCAGCTTCTCGCGCAGGCGGTTCAGGAAGGCGCGCTCCTGAATGGCCCGCTCGTCGTCCCGGTCCTTGGCGAGGCGCTCGATCTCGGCGCGCTCGATCGCCAGCGCGCGCTCGTCCTTGTCGACGCCGCGGCGGTTGAACACCCGCACGTCGACCACCGTGCCGTTCACGCCCGGCGGCAGCTTCAGCGAGGTGTCGCGCACATCCGACGCCTTTTCGCCGAAGATCGCGCGGAGCAGCTTTTCCTCCGGCGTCATCGGGCTCTCGCCCTTCGGCGTGACCTTGCCGACCAGGATGTCGCCGGGGTTCACCTCGGCGCCGATATAGACGATGCCCGCCTCGTCGAGATTGCGGAGCGCCTCCTCGCCGACATTCGGGATGTCGCGCGTGATCTCCTCCTGGCCGAGCTTGGTGTCGCGGGCCATGACCTCGAATTCCTCGATATGGATCGAGGTGAACATGTCCTCGCGCGCGACCCGCTCGGAAATCAGGATGGAGTCCTCGAAGTTGTAGCCGTTCCAGGGCATGAAGGCGCAGAGCACGTTGCGGCCGAGCGCGAGTTCGCCGAGCTCGGTCGACGGGCCATCGGCGATGATGTCGCCGGCGCCGACACGGTCACCCACGCGGACCAGCGGGCGCTGGTTGATGCAGGTGGACTGGTTGGAGCGCATGAACTTGCGCAGGCGGTAGATGTCGACGCCCTGGGTCGTGCCGTCCTCGCCGGTGGCGCGGACGACGATGCGGGCGCCGTCGATCTGGTCGATCACGCCGGCCCGGCGGGCGACGATGGTCGCCCCCGAGTCGCGCGCGACCGGCGCTTCCATGCCGGTGCCGACCAGCGGGGCATCGGACTTGATCAGCGGCACCGCCTGGCGCTGCATGTTCGAGCCCATCAGCGCGCGGTTGGCGTCGTCGTTCTCGAGGAACGGGATCAGCGCCGCGGCGACCGAGACGAGCTGGCGCGGCGAGACGTCGATCGCCGTGACCTCGTCGGGTTTGACCAGGCGGAAATCGCCGTTGCGGCGGACCGAGACAAGGTCTTCGGTCAGCGTGCCGTCGGCGAGCTTCGGCGCATCGGCCTGGGCGACGGTGAGGCGCTCTTCCTCCATCGCCGAGAGATACTTGTATTCGTCGAGCACCTTGCCGTCCTTCACGAGGCGGTAGGGCGTCTCGATGAAGCCGTACTTGTTCACCTTGGCGAAAGTGGCGAGCGAGTTGATCAGGCCGATATTCGGGCCTTCCGGCGTCTCGATCGGGCAGATGCGGCCATAATGCGTCGGGTGCACGTCGCGCACCTCGAAGCCGGCGCGCTCGCGGGTGAGGCCGCCCGGACCGAGGGCCGAGAGGCGGCGCTTGTGCGTCACTTCCGAGAGCGGGTTGGTCTGGTCCATGAACTGGGAAAGCTGCGACGAGCCGAAGAACTCGCGGACCGCGGCGGCCGCCGGCTTCGCGTTGATCAGGTCGTGCGGCATCACCCCGTCGATATCGACCGAGCCCATGCGCTCGCGGATGGCGCGCTCCATGCGCAGCAGGCCGATGCGGTACTGGTTCTCCATCAGCTCGCCGACCGAGCGGACGCGGCGGTTGCCCAAATTGTCGATGTCGTCGACCTGGCCGCGGCCGTCCTTCAGCTCGCACATGATCTGGATGGTGCGCAGGATGTCTTCCTTGCGCAGCACGCGCACCGTGTCCTCGCATTCAAGGCCGAGGCGCATGTTCATCTTCACCCGGCCGACGGCCGAAAGGTCGTAGCGCTCGGCATCGAAGAACAGGCCGCGGAACAGCGCCTCGGCGGTCTCCGAGGTCGGCGGCTCGCCGGGGCGGATGACGCGGTAAATGTCGATCAGCGCGTCCTCGCGGCTGGCATTCTTGTCGGCGGCGAGGGTGTTGCGGATCCAGGGCCCCTTGGCCTGGTCGATCGCGAGGGTCGGGATCTCGTCGAGCCCGGCATCCTCAAAGGTCTTGAGCTTGGCCTCGGAGATCTCCTCGCCGGCATCGGCGAAGATCTCGCCGGTGTTGGGGTCGAACAGATCCTCGGCGACGTAGCGGCCGATCAGGTCGGCGCGGCTGACCAGGACCGTGCGGGTCTTCACGGCGATCTGGCGGGCGACGCGCGCGGTCAGCTTGTCATCGGCCTTGGCAACGACCTCGCCGGTCTCGGCGTCGACCAGGTCCTCGACCAGCTTGGCGCCGCGGAACGTCTCCGGCTCGAAGGGACGCGCCCAGGCGGTTTCGCCGTCCCTGGTCCGGGTGCGGGTGAAGGGCACCTTGCCGTAGAAATAGGTAAGGATTTCCTCGGCATCCATGCCGCGGATCTCTCCGATCTCCAGCGACTCGCCCTTCGCCTCGCGGGCGGCGCGCAGCGCCTCGGTGGCGCGGCCTTCCAGCGCATAGAGCAGCGTGGTGACCGGCAGCTTCCGCTTGCGGTCGATGCGGACATAGATGAGGTCCTTGGCGTCGAACTCGAAATCGAGCCAGGAGCCGCGATAGGGAATGACGCGGGCGGCGAAGAGATACTTGCCGGAGCTGTGGGTCTTGCCCTTGTCGTGGTCGAAGAACACGCCGGGGCTGCGGTGCATCTGGCTGACGATGACGCGCTCGGTGCCGTTCACGACGAAGGTGCCGTTGTCGGTCATCAGCGGCATGTCGCCCATGTAGACGGGCTGTTCCTTGATGTCGCGGATCGAGCGGGCGCCGGTGTCTTCATCGACGTCCCAGACGATCAGGCGCAGCACCACCTTCAGCGGGGCCGCGTAGGTCATGCCGCGCTGGATGCATTCCTCGACGTCGTATTTCGGCTCCTCGAGCTCGTAATAGACGAATTCGAGACGGCCGCGGCCGGCGAAGTCGTCGATCGGGAAAACCGACTTGAAGACTTCCTGCAGGCCGGAATTGGTGCGGGAGTCGGGCGAGACGTGCATCTGCAGGAACGCATCGTAGCTTGCGCGCTGCACGTCGATCAGATTGGGCATCGGCGTGGTTTCAGGGATACGCCCGAAGCTCTTGCGGATGCGCTTGCGATTGGTGAAGGAAACTTTGTTCAGGCCACCCGAAATCGCATTCATGCTCAGACCCCGATCTATATTCCAGTGACCGCGCCGCGGCCCGGGGCTACCATCAGCCCGGGCGTCGCCGCGTCAGCGGCGGGAAACCCCGCCAGTCATCAACCGCCGCTCCGCCCTCACCCGAGGCACGCAACGGCAAACGGGCGGAGCGCCAGGGGGCGCCCCGCCAGTTTCAGTCCTGTCGCGCCGCCGGCCCGAAGGCCGTGCGGCGCGGGGTAACATCACTCGATGCCGACAGATGCGCCCTGCTCTTCCAGAACCTTCTTGATCTTCTCGGCCTCGTCCTTGTTCACGCCTTCCTTCACGGTCTTCGGCGCGCCCTCGACCAGATCCTTGGCCTCCTTCAGGCCGAGACCGGTGATCGTGCGGATTTCCTTGATCACGTTGATCTTCTTGTCGCCAGAGGACTTGAGGATCACGTTGAATTCGGTCTTCTCCTCGACCGGCGCGGCGGCAGCGCCACCGCCGGCGGGTGCAGCCGCCGCGACCGCGACCGGAGCCGCAGCCGAAACGCCCCACTTCTCCTCGAGCAGCTTGGAAAGCTCCGCCGCTTCGAGAACCGTCAGGCTCGAAAGCTGTTCAACCAGATTTGCCAGATCAGCCATTGTTCAATTCCTTAGAATAGTCGTTCAGTTGGTTCCATGCAAGCCGGGAGTGCCGGCCCGCCTCATGTCGTCTCAGGCCGCGTCGGCCTCATCCGCCCTGGCATAGGCCGCAAAGACCCGCGCGAGCTGGCCGGCCGGCGCCTGCAGCACACCCGCCACCTTCGTCGCCGGCGCCTGGATGAGACCCAGGAGCTTGGCGCGGAGCTGATCGAGCGACGGCAGTTCGGCGAGCGCCTTGACGCCGGATGCATCGAGCATCTGCGTCCCCAGCGCGCCGCCGACCAGCACGAACTTCTCGTTGGTCTTGGCGAACTCGACGGCCACCTTCGCCACCGCCACCGGGTCCTGAGACCACGCAAGCGCGGTCGGCCCCTTCAGCATCGGCTTCAGTCCGTCGAATCGGGTCCCTTCCAGAGCGAGGTGAGCCAGACGGTTCTTCGCCACCTTGTACTGCGCGCCCGCTTCCCGCATCTTCACGCGCAGCGCCGTGACATCGGCCACGGTCAGACCGTCATTACGGCTGACCACGACCATCGACGTCTCGGCGAACACCGCGGCGAGTTGGTCCACGAATTCACGCTTCTGTGCGCGATCCACGTCGATCTCCACTCGTCAGGCGGGGTGCGTTTGGACCGCATCCCGCCGGGTTGCCCAAGCGGCCGGGACCATCCCGGCCGCCGTTCGCCTGTCCTCAGATCGGAACCATCGGAACGAAACGCTCCGATCCCCGTCTCCGGTGTGCGGGAGAACTCCCTTCAAGGCTTGCGCCACATACCGTCTTGGACAGGTCCGGAACCGCCGGCGTGAACCGGCCGATCCCGTCATGGCCGGGGCCGAGGCCCCGGCGCATCTCGTCAGGCTGTCAGGCTGCTGACATCCACCCGCACGCCGGGCCCCATCGTCGACGACAGGGCGGCTTTCTGCAGGTAGGTGCCCTTCGCACCCGTTGGCTTGGCCTTCTGGATCGCGTCGACCAGAGCCTTGGCGTTCTCGATCAGTTTTTCGGCCTCGAAGCTCGCCTTGCCGATACCGGCATGGATGATGCCCGCCTTCTCGGCGCGGAACTCGACCTGGCCGGACTTGGCCGCGGTGATCGCGCCCTTCACGTCCATCGTCACGGTGCCGAGCTTGGGGTTCGGCATCAGGCCGCGCGGGCCGAGGATCTTGCCGAGCCGGCCGACCAGGGCCATCATGTCCGGCGTCGCGATGCAGCGGTCGAATTCGATCGTGCCGTTCTGCACCAGTTCGGCGAGGTCTTCCGCGCCCACCACGTCGGCACCGGCGGCCTTCGCCTCCTCGGCCTTGGGGCCGCGGGCGAACACGCCGACGCGCAGCGTCTTGCCGGTGCCGTTCGGCAGGGAGATCAGGCCACGGACCATCTGGTCGGCGTGACGCGGATCGATGCCGAGGTTGAGCGAGAGCTCGACGGTTTCGTCGAACTTCGCGGTGGCATTCGATTTCACCAGCGCCATCGCCTCCACCACCGGGTAGAGCTTCGCGCGATCGACGGCGGACTGAGCCTTCGCGAGCCGCTTGTTCTTTGCCATGATCAGCCCTCCACCACCGAAAGGCCCATCGAGCGGGCCGAACCGACCAGCATGCGCACCGCGCCGTCGACGTCGTTCGCGTTCATGTGCACCATCTTGGTCTGGGCGATCTCGCGCAGCTGGCTCATCGTCACCTTGCCGACGGTGGCGCCCTTGCCGGTCGCGGTCGAACCCTTCTGGATGCCCGCGGCCTTCTTGAGGAAATAGGTGTTCGGCGGCGTCTTGGTGATGAAGCTGAAGGTGCGGTCGGCATAGGCGGTGATCACCACCGGCACCGGCATGCCCACTTCCATCCCCTGCGTGGCCGCGTTGAAATCCTTGCAGAACTGCATGATGTTGAGGCCGCGCTGGCCGAGCGCGGGGCCGACGGGCGGCGACGGATTCGCCTTGCCCGCAGGAATCTGCAGCTTGATATAGCCGACGACTTTCTTCGCCATGAGGCGCACTCCTGATCCGAAGGCGTGCCGCCGGGCGAGCCCGGAACACGCCAATGGACCGCGGTTCCAACGGCCCAGCCACCCGTGGCCGAGCCTCCCGCGTTCCGATTGAGAGGCGCGCTATACAGGGCGGCGGCGCGTCTGTCGAGTCGGGAAGCGCGCCTCGGGCCGGCGTCAACGCCAGCGGGCGCCGGCCCGTGCGGTGCGGTTCAGAACCGGTAGCCGATGCCGGCGCCGACAATCGTCGGGTTGATCGCGGCATGCGCGACGATCGTGCCATGGCCGACGCTCGCCCGCGTGCCGGCGAAGATCTGCTTGACCACGAAGTTCGCATACCAGCGTCCCTGCACGTGCCAGTCGAACCCGGCCTCGATCGCCGGGCCGATGCCCGTGCGGTAGGTTACCGAGTCGAGCCCGAGGGACTTGAGGTCGGAGGCGGTCCTCTGGCCGTAATAGAACAGGACCGACAGGCCGGCACCGACATAGGGGACGAAATCCCCCATGCCGCCGAAATGGTATTGCAGGGTGACGGTGGGCGGCAGCACCCAGACGCTGCCCACCTTCACCGTGCCGAGCGCCGAGCCGGTGACCTCGACATTGTGGCGCGAGGTGCCGGCGATCGCCTCCACCGCGATGTGGGGCGTCAAGAAATAGGAGAGGTCGATCTCGGGAATCGCGGTGTCCGACGCCTTCACATGACCGCCGATGACCGATACGTCGCTCGATGAATTGCGCGGCAGGACGCCATCCGCCCGCAGGCGGACGAGGATGTCGCCGGCGTGAAAGCCGGTCGGGCCAGTCACCTGTGCGGCGGCCGGCAGCGCCGAGGCGAGGAGCAACGCAGCGACGCTGGCAGCCGTCATGCAAGCCTTCATGATGGTCGGATCCTTCTCGAAGTGCCGGCGCACGACGGGCCGGGCATGGCACCATGTTGCTGCACCGCAACAAGCCGAGCCTTGATCGGGATCAAGGACAAGTTGCACCATTGGCCGGCACGGGGCTGCATGACGGGGCGGAACGCCCCATATGGGCGGCGGATCAACTGACGGAGAGACGCATGAAGACAAGGAAACTCGGATCACTCACGGTTTCCGCCCTGGGCCTCGGCTGCATGGGCATGTCGGATTTCTATGGCGGACGCGACGAGGCGGAAGCGCGCGCGACGTTGGAGCGCGCGCTGGAGCGCGGCATTACCTTCTTCGATTCCGCCGACATGTACGGCTTTGGCGACAACGAGCGCCTGCTGTCGGATTTCGTGAAGGCGAACCGGAGCAGGATCGTGCTCGCGACCAAGTTCGGCAATGAATTCACCGAGGACCGGCAGCGGGTCGGCATCAACGGGCGGCCCGACTATGTGCGCCGCGCCTGCGACGCCTCGCTCAAGCGGCTCGGGATCGACACGATCGATCTCTACTATCAGCATCGCGTCGATCCGAACGTGCCGATCGAGGAGACGGTGGGCGCGATGGCGGACCTCGTGAAGGCCGGCAAGGTGCGGCATCTCGGCCTGTCCGAGGCGGCGCCGGCCACGATCCGCCGGGCGCACAAGGTCCATCCGATCACCGCGCTGCAGACCGAGTATTCGCTCTGGTCGCGCGAGCCGGAGGGCGAGATTCTCGCCACCGTGCGCGAGCTCGGAATCGGCTTCGTGCCCTATTCGCCGCTCGGCCGCGGCTTCCTGACCGGGGCGATCGCAAGGCCCGAGGATCTCGCCGCCGATGACTGGCGGCGCCACGCCCCACGCTTCCAGGGCGAGAATTTCGCGAAGAATCTCGAACTGGTCGGGAAGGTGAAGGCGCTTGCGGCGGAGAAGAAGTGCACCGCCGGGCAACTCGCGCTGGCCTGGGTGCTGGCGCAGGGCGAGGACATCGTGCCGATTCCGGGCACCAAGCGGCGGGCCTATCTCGACGAGAATATCGGCGCGCTCGACGTGACGCTGACACCGGAAGACCTCGCCGCGATCGAGCGGATCATGCCGGCGGATGCGGTGGCGGGAACGCGCTATCCGGAAGCGGGGCTGAAGGCGGTCAATCGCTGATGTTCTGTTCCCTCCCCGGCTGAAACGCGAATGGCGGGCGGCCTTGCGGCGCCCGCCATTTTTTCGGACGGCAACGGCGGCGCTATTCGCCGAGGACGGCAAAGATCCGCTTGCGGACCTCGATCGGGCCGAGCGCTTCCATCACCGCGTCGATCGGCGGGCTGACGGTGCTGCCGGTCAGCGCCGCGCGGAGCGGCTGGGCAATGGCGCCGAGCTTTTTCTCCTCGCGCTCGGCATAGGCCTTCATCGCCTCGTGCAGCGCCGCCTTCGAGAAATCGGTCTTGTCGAAATCGAGCAGCAGGGCGGCGAGGTCGTCGCGCGCCGCCTCGGTGAGCAGGGCTTCGGCCTTCTCGGTCATTGGCAGCGGCGCCTCACGAACGACGAACAGGGCGGATTCCGCCAGTTCGGCCAGGGTGCGGGCGCGGTCCTTCAGCCCCGGCATCAGCATCGCGATGCGGCCCGCCGCCTCGGTGCTCACCGGAAAGCCGTGATCGCGTTCGAGCCGGGCGACGACATCGGCGGCAAGGCGTTCGTCCTCGGCGGCGCGGAGGAAGACGGCGTTGACGTGGAGCAGCTTGGCATAATCCATCCGGCTCGCGGCGCGGCCGACGCCATCGAGGTCGAACAGCGCGACCTGCTCCTCGCGGGGCAGGATCTCGGCATCGCCATGGCCCCAGCCGAGGCGGAGCAGGTAGTTGCAGAGCGCCTCGGGCAGATAGCCCTCGTCGCGGAACTGCAGGACCGAGACGGCGCCGTGACGCTTCGAGAGTTTCGCACCGTCCGCGCCGTGGATCAGGGGGATATGGGCGAAATTCGGCCGCGCCCAGCCCATCGCGTCGTAGATCTGGGCCTGGCGGAACGTGTTGGTCAGATGGTCGTCGCCGCGGATGACATGGGTGATGCCCATGTCGTGGTCATCCACCACGACGGCGTGCAGATAGGTCGGCGTGCCGTCGGAGCGCAGCAGGATCATGTCGTCCAGCTCGGCGTTCTTCACCCGCACCTCGCCCTGGACGAGATCGTGGATCACGGTCTCGCCCTCGCGCGGGGCGCGCAGGCGGATGACCGGATCGACGCCGGCCGGCGCTTCGGCCGGATCGCGGTCGCGCCAGCGCCCGTCATAGCGGAACGGTTTTTTGCTCCGCTCGGCCTCGGCGCGCATCTCGGCAAGCTCCTCGCGGGAGCAGTAGCAGCGATAGGCCTGGCCGGCGGCGAGCATCTGCTCGGCCACCTCGCGATGGCGGGCATAGCGGGTCGACTGGTAGACCGGCGGTTCGTCGGGCTTCAGGTCGAGCCAGTCGAGCGCGTCGAGGATGACCTTCGTTGCCTCGGGCGTGCTGCGCTCGCGGTCGGTATCCTCGACGCGGAGCAGGAACTGGCCGCCGTGATGGCGGGCGAAGAGATAGTTGAACAGGGCGGTGCGGGCGCCGCCGATATGGAGCATGCCGGTGGGCGACGGCGCGAAACGGACGCGGATTGTCATGACCCCGGCGCTATCACGAAACGGCGCGGGGATGAACCCTTACCAGCGGAACCCGCCGATGATGGCGCGCGGATCGAGCCCGGCGGCCGCGCAATCCGCCCGCGCCTCGGCCGGCGTGGCGACGTGGATGCCGGACAGCACGAGCACCGAGGCGATGCCGGCCGCCTTCGCGCCGGCGATGTCGGTGCGCAGCGAATCTCCGAACGCGATGGTCCGGCCAGGTTCGGTGCCGAGCAGGTCTAGGGTCGGGCGATAGACGGCGGGATCGGGCTTGCCCCGCCAGATCACCCGCCCGCCCCAGGCGGCGTAGCGCTGGGCGAGCGTGCCGGCACAGATGATGCGGCGCCCGTCGCGAATCACCTCCAGGTCCGGGTTGGCGCAGACCATCGGCAACCCGGCCCCGAGGGCCTCACGCAGCAACGGATCGAAGGCGGCGGGATCGTCGGGCGGCGCGAGATCGTCCGGGCCGGTGTTGAGCAGGAAATCGGCGGCGCCGGGGCGGTCGGCCTCGGCGAGGCCGAGATCATCGAACAGGTTGCGGTCACGCGGCGGGCCGAGATGGAACAGACGGTCGCCCAGGGCCGCGAAATCGGGCTCGGTGCGTGAGACCAGCGCAGCGCGGACGGCTTCGCCGCTGGTCATGATGCCGTCGTATAGCTCGGGGCCGATGTCCATCGCGGCCAGGGCGGCGGCGACCGGCGCGGTGCGGCGGGGCGCGTTGGAGAGGAAGACGACGCGCTTGCCGGCCTCGCGCAGGTGGCGCAGGCAGGCGGGAACGCCGGGATAGGGGCGCACGCCGTCATGCACCACGCCCCAGAGATCGACGATGAAGCCGTCGTGATCATGGGCGAGGGTTTCGACGCTCATCGTATCGGCGGTCATGGAGCGATCTCCGCGAGGCGGTCGGCATCGCGGCCGACGAGCTCGGCGAGGGTGGCGGCGCCGTACTGGTCGAGCAGGGCGGACAGGCCGGCGGCGAGGCGGGGCAGCAATGACGGCCCCTGATAGACGAAGGCGGTATAGACCTGCACGAGGCTGGCGCCGGCGCGGAACTTGGCGAGGGCCTGTTCCGGCGTCGCCACGCCGCCGACGCCGATCAGCAGAAGCCGGTCGCCGGCGAGCAGGCGGACGCGGGCGAGCATGCGCGTCGCCCGGTTGAACAGCGGCGCGCCGGACAGGCCGCCGGCCTCGCCGCGCGCCGCGCCGCGCAGGCTCTCGGGCCGGGCGAGCGTGGTGTTGCTGACGATCAGCCCGGCCACCGCGCGGCCGACCGCCATGTCGACCAGCTCGGGCAGCGCCGCCTCGTCGAGATCGGGGGCCAGCTTGACGAAGAGCGGCGGCGCGTTGGGCACGGCGGCGCGGATCGCGTCGAGGATCGCGGCCAGACGGTCGGCGGCCTGCAGGTCGCGCAGGCCAGGCGTGTTCGGCGAAGAGACGTTGATCGCGACGTAGTCGGCATGCGGGGCGACCGCGGCGACCAGGGCGGGGTAGTCGGCCAGCGGATCGGCGCCCTCCTTGTTGATGCCGAGATTGGCGCCGAGCGCCGTGAGCGCGCGGTCAGCCCTGGCAAGGCGGGCGGCGAAACCCTCGATTCCGAGATTGTTGAAGCCCATGCGGTTGATCAGCGCGCCGTCATCCTCGAGGCGGAACAGGCGGGGCTTCGGATTGCCCGGCTGCGGCCGGCGGGTGACGGTGCCGGCCTCGACGAAGCCGAAGCCGAGGCGGGACAGGCCGGCGAGGGCGGCGGCGTTCTTGTCGAACCCGGCGGCGAGGCCGATCGGCAGGGCGATGGTCCGTCCGAAGGCCGGCATGGCGAGGCGCGGATCGGCGGGAACACGCTGCCTTCCGGCGAGGCCGAGGCGCAGCGCCGCAATGGCGGCGTTGTGCGCCGTCTCCGGTTCGAGAAGGCGCAGCGCGGCCGTCGCCAGATCAGCGACGGGCATTACTTCGCGAAGACCACGATCTCGGGTGTTGCGGGCGGCGGTACCGCGTGCAGCGGCGCCGAGGCGCCGAGCGAGACGTGATCGGGCGCGACACCGTCGGCGACGATGGCATCCGCGACCTGGGCCGCGCGCGGCGCGAGGCGCGCCATCGCCATTTCGGCGGCGGCGGGACCGCCCGCCGTCGGGCCGGTGACATAGACGCGGAAGCGCGCCTTGGGATTGATCTTCAACGCGGCATCCACCGCGTATTTCACCGATGGCGACCAGATTTCCGTGGATTCGGGGATGGTGACCAGCGGCAGGCGGCCGTTGAAGCTGGTGAGGGCCGCAACGTCGACCAGCGACGGCGCCCCGGCATAGGGTCCGGGCGTTCTTCGGCCGGGCACGGCACAGCCGGCGAGAATCGCGGGGAGGAGAACAAGGGTGAGGGTCGAGCGGCGCATGATCGGCCTTTACTGAAGCTTGGCCCCGGCGGCAATGGCAGGAGAATTAACGAAAATCCAGATCGCGCGGCACGGCGTCCGGATGGCCGGGCCCGGTGCCGCCGGGGTGCAATACAGCCCGCGCGCGGCACCGGGCAATCCGGCCTTTCCGGTCATGCCGGGCGCGAATCAGCCGCCGGTCGTCTTCTGCGTCTGCTCGCCAAGCCCGGCGATGCCGAGGCGCACGGTCTGGCCGGGCCGCAGGAAGACCGGCTCAGGCTTGATGCCCATGCCGACGCCGGGCGGTGTGCCGGTGGCGATGATGTCGCCCGGTTCGAGCCGGATGAAGCGGCTGACATAGGAGACCAGCGTCTTCACGCCGAAGATCATCGTCCGCGTGTTGCCGTTCTGCATCCGCTTGCCGTCGACCTCGCACCAGAGATCGAGAGCCTGCGGATCGGGCACCTCGTCGCGGGTGACGAGGAAGGGGCCGGTCGGGCCGAAGCTCGGGCAGCCCTTGCCCTTGTCCCACGTGCCGCCGCGGCGGATCTGGTATTCGCGTTCGCTGACATCGTTGACCACGCAGTAGCCGGCGACGTGATCGAGCGCCGCGTCCTCGGCGATATGGGAGCCGCCGGTGCCGATGATCACGCCGAGTTCGACCTCCCAGTCCGTCTCCTTCGAGCCGGGCGGGATCACGATATCGTCGTTCGGGCCCGAATACGCGCTGCCGGCCTTGAGGAAGATGATCGGCTCCTCCGGCACCTTGAGCCCGGATTCGGCCGCATGGTCGGCATAGTTGAGGCCGATGCAGATGAAATTGACCGGCCGGGGAACCGGCGCGCCGATCCGCGTGCCGGCGGGCACCAGCGGCAGCGTCGCGGCGTCGAGCGCGGCGAGGCGCGCAAGCCCGGCATCGGAGAGAACGGTGGCGTCGATTTCGGCAATGACGCCGGAGAGGTCGCGCAGCGCGCCGGAGGCATCGACAATTCCCGGACGTTCGGCGCCGCTGGCGCCATGCCTGAACAGTTTCATATATTTAAACTCCCATTATAGTCGAGCACCGCTTTTAGGCCCGGCGGCGGCGCGGGCCAAGGGGCGGCGAAACGACGGTGATGTGTTCAGGATAATCGACAGACTGTCACGAAACGGCACATCAACCGCCAGGCTTGCGCGTGTTCCGATTAAAATAATAAGCTGACGATATTTCCTTTCTGCGAGGACCGTTCCATGAACCAGCCCGCTTCGCGCTCGAACGAGCCGCTGATCCATCACTGGATGCCCTTCACCGCCAACAAGCAGTTCCATGATGCGCCGCGCATCATCGCCCGCGCCGAGGGGGTGCATTACTGGAATACGGCGGGCGAGAAGCTGCTGGACTCGGTCTCCGGCCTCTACACCACGCCGGCCGGACACGGGCGGCGCGAGATCCGCGACGCGGTGGCGCGGCAGCTCGAGGAGCTGGATTACGCGCCGGCCTTCCAGTTCGGCGTGCCCGGCTCGTTCCGGCTGGCCACCGAACTGGCGCAGATGCTGCCCGCCGGGCTGAACCGCGTGTTCTTCGCCGGCTCGGGGTCGGAAGCGGTCGAATCCGCGCTCAAGGTCGCGATCCAGTATCACCGCGTGCGCGGCCAGGGGCAGCGGCAGCGGATCATCGGCCGGGCGCGCGGCTATCACGGGGTCAATTTCGGCGGCTGGTCGGTCGGCGGCATGGTGAAGAACCGCGAGGCATTCGGCCTCGGCCTGCCGGGTGTCGCGCATATGCGGCACACGCACATCCCCGAGAACCGCTTCCAGATGGGCCAGGGCGAGCATGGCGGCGTCGATCTCGCCGACGATCTGCAGCGCATGATCGATCTCTATGGCGCCGACACCATCGCCGCCTGCATCGTCGAGCCGATCGCGGGATCGACGGGCGTGCTGGTGCCGCCGAAGGGCTATCTGGAGCGGCTGCGCGAGATCTGCACGAAGCACGGCATCCTGCTGATCTTCGACGAGGTGATCTGCGGCTTCGGCCGCACCGGCGCGCCCTTCGCGGCGGATGCGTTCGGCGTGGTGCCGGACATGCTGACCATGGCCAAGGCGATCACCAACGGCAACATCCCGATGGCCGCCGTCGCCGTGCGGGAAGACGTGCAGCAGGCGATTCTCGATGCCGCCGGGCCGGAGGCGGTGGAGTTCTTCCACGGCTACACCTATTCGGCGCATCCGGTGGCCTGCGCCGCCGCGCTGGCGACGCTGAAGATTTTCCGCGAGGATGACCTGTTCGCGCGCGGCGCGGCGCTGGCGCCGAAATTCCTCGAACGCATCGCGGCACTGCGCGACGTCCCGATCGTCATCGACACCCGCGGTTTCGGCCTGCTCGGCGCGGTCGATCTCGCGCCCGAGGGCGGGCCGGGCAAGCGTGGCTTCGCCGTGCTGCGCCGCGCCTTCGAACAGGGGTTGGTGCTGCGGGTTGCCGGCGATACGGTGATCTTCGCCCCGCTCTTCATCACCACCGACGACCAGCTCGACGAGATGTTCGACAAGCTGCGCAAGGTGCTGGCCACCGTCTGAACCGGCGGCCAGACAGGACACAGAGACAGGATCATAGATGTACAAGGACGTTTTGCTGCATATCGGCGGGGCATGGACGAAATCCGCCTCGGGCCGCACGCTCGACGTGATCAACCCGGCGACCGAGGAGGTGATCGGCACCGCCGCCCATGCGGGGCGCGAGGATCTCGACGCCGCGATCGCAGCGGCGGAGGCTGGCTATGCGACCTGGCGGGCGACGCCGGCATTCCAGCGCGCGGCGCTGCTGCGCAAGGCCGCCGAGCTGATCCGGGCGCGGATTCCCGAGATCGCCACGATCATGACGATGGAACAGGGCAAGCCGCTCGCCGAGGCGAAGGGCGAAACCACGGTCGCCGCCGACGTGATCGACTGGTTCGCCGAAGAGGCGAAGCGCACCTATGGCCGGGTGATCCCGGCGCGGGCGGCGGGCGTCTACCAGCTCGTGGTCAAGGAGCCGGTCGGCATCGTCGCCGCCTTCACGCCGTGGAACTTCCCGATCAACCAGGCGGTGCGCAAGGTCTCCGCCGCGCTGGCCGCCGGCTGCGCGGTGATCCTGAAGGGGCCGGAGGAAACGCCGGGCGCCTGCGCCGAGCTGGTGCGCGCCTTCGCCGATGCCGGGCTGCCGCCGGGCGTGCTCAACCTCGTCTACGGCGTGCCGGCCGAGATTTCCGAATATCTGATCCCGCACCGCGCGGTGCGGAAGATCTCCTTCACCGGCTCGACCGCGGTGGGCAAGCATCTCGCCGCCCTCGCCGGGGCGCACATGAAGCGGGCGACGATGGAACTCGGCGGCCACGCGCCGGCGATCGTCTTCGAGGACGCCGATCTCGACGCGGCGGCGAAGATCCTCGCCGCCAACAAGTTCCGCAATGCCGGCCAGGTCTGCGTCGCGCCGACGCGCTTCCTCGTGCAGGAGAGCGTCTATGACGGGTTCATGGAGCGCTTCCTCGGCGCGGTCCGGAAAATCAAGGTCGGCAACGGGCTCGAGGAGGGCACGACGATGGGGCCGCTCGCCAACGAGCGCCGCATCCCGGCGATCGAGGGCTTCATCGCCGACGCGACGAAGCACGGCGCGAAGGTGGCCGAAGGCGGCGAGCGGATCGGCAACAAGGGATATTTCTTCCAGCCCACCGTGCTGACCGACATTCCGACCACGGCGCGGGTGATGAACGAGGAACCGTTCGGCCCGCTCGCGCTGGTCAACCGTTTCTCGACCTTCGAGGACGCGGTGACCGAGGCCAACCGGCTGGAATACGGCCTCGCCGCCTACGCCTATTCGCGGTCGGCCAGAACGGTCACGGCGCTGGGCGACCGCATCGAATCGGGGATGATCTCGATCAACCATCACGGCATCGCCCTGCCCGAGACGCCGTTCGGCGGCATGAAGGACAGCGGCTATGGCTGGGAAGGCGGCGCCGAGGCGATCGAGGCCTATCTCGCCACCAAGTTCGTGACCCAGGCGTCGTAAGACGCCGAAGCGACCGGGGCGCTCAGCCGAGTTTCGGCGTGAGCGCCTCGGCCTCCATCGCATTGGCGAGTTCGATCAGGCTGGAGCGGCCAAACAGCCGCAGCAGCGAGAATTTCCGCTTCGGGCCAAGAAAGACCGGCTTCGCGCGCGGGCCGCAGCGCCCGGTGATCAGGCCGCGCACATCGCCGAATCCGTCGATCAGACCGCGTGCCTTCGCCGCGCTACCCAGCATGTAGGAGCCGTCGAACACCGTGTCGTCGCCTTTCAGGGCGGCGCCGCGGCGCTCCCGCACCCACGCCTTGAAGGCGTCGTGAATGTCGTCGAGCAGCGCCTGGTTGAATGCGGCGTCCCCCGGCCGTTCGGGCGAGAACGGATCGTTGCGCAGCTTGTTGGCGCCGGCGGTGACGATGCGGCGCTCGATCCCGAAGCGGCGGATCAGGTCATGCAGGCCGAAACCGCCGCCGACCACCCCGATCGAGCCGACGATCGACATCGGATTGGCGAAAATCTCGTCTCCCGCACAGGCGATCCAGTAGCCGCCGGACGCGCCGACATCGCCGATCACGGCGAGAACGCGCACACCCGTCTCCCCGGCCTTGCGGCGGATATGCCGGCCGATCAGGTCGGATTGCACCGGCGAGCCGCCGGGGCTCTCGATCGCGAGGATCAGCAGCTTCGTCCCGCCCTTGGCGAGGTCGAAACCGCGGTCGATGGCCGGAGCAAAGCGTTCGAGATTGACCGCCCCCTCGCGCGGCGAGATCAGCCCGGCAAGCCGGATCACCGGCACGCACGGGCGCGACCACGGCAGGCGGAACGTCATGGCAGCAGCGCCAGGGCGCGCAGGTCGCGCCGCAGCGCCGGCGGCAAGTCCTCGATGCCGGAAGTGCGGCCGCCTTCCGGCAGGTCGGCGGGCGCGTCGTCCGGCGCGAGGTAGCGCCAGCCCTGGAAGGGCTTCATCGGCCGCGCCTCGACCCGGACGAGCGTCGGATCGAGCACGAGGCCGGTGCAGCGCGTGCCGTCATCCCAGACATCCTCGGTGACGTCGAGCACACGCTGGCGAACCAGCACGGCGCCGGTGATGACCCAGTAGATCGACCCGCCATCGGTCAGCTCCGCCGCGCGCTTGGGAAAGCTGCGGGTCTGGTGGCGCAGCGGCGGATCGGCCACGGCGCGGCGGCGCTGGATCTCGGCCAGGTGGCCGGGATCCTTCACGCCGACCGCGAGCTTGACCAGGTGGATCAAGCGGCCTGCCGCGCCGAGATCGCCTGCCAGACGCGCTCGGGCGTCGCCGGCATGTCGATCTCGCGGATACCGTCGACGGCAAGCGCGTCGATCACCGCGTTGATCAGCGCCGGCGGCGAGCCGACGGCGCCGGCCTCGCCCGCGCCCTTCACGCCGAGCGGGTTCGAGGCGCAGGGCACCGAGACGAACTCCACCTCGATATCCGGCAGGTCGTCGGCGCGGGGCAGCGCATAATCCATCAGGCTGCCGGCGACGAGCTGGCCCGACTCCGGGTCGTAGGCGGTGTTCTCCAGCAGCGCCTGCCCGAGCCCCTGGGCGACGCCACCATGCACCTGGCCGCGCACGATCATCGGATTCACGATGGTGCCGACATCGTCGCACACCAGATAGCGCAGCACCGAGGTCACGCCGGTTTCCGGATCGATCTCGACTTCGGCGATGTGGCAGCCGTTCGGGAAGGTGTGCTTCTCGATCTTGGCGATCTCGGCGGTATCGAGCGCGTTGCCCTGATCGCCGTGCAGCTCCGCCGCCAGGGTGATGACGTCGACCGCCCGGTCGGTGCCGACGATGCGGAACGCGCCGTCCTGGAACACGATGTCGGCCTCCGCGGCCTCCAGATGATCGGCCGCGGCCTTGCGGCCCTTTTCGAGAATGGTCGCGGTGGTCAGCGCGATGGCCTGGCCCTCGGAATAAAGGCTGCGCGCGCCGCCGGTGCCGCCGCCCTGCGGGATCGTGTCGGTATCGCCCTGGCGGACGCGGATCTTGTCAGGATCGATGCCGAGCCGGTCGTTCACCAGCTGCACATAGGCGGTTTCATGGCCCTGGCCGGTGGACTGGGTGCCGACATAGACATCGACATGCCCATCCCTGGTGAAGCGGATCTCGGCGCGCTCCTCCGGCGCGCCGCCGGTCGCCTCGAGGTAATACGCCATGCCGATGCCGCGCCGCTTGCCGGCGGCAGCCGACTTCGCGCGGCGGACGGGGAAGCCCTTCCAGTCGATCATGTCGAGCGCATGGTCGAGCACCTTGTGGAAATCGCCCGAATCGTAGGTCTGCGCCATCGCGGTGGTGAAGGGCATGGCGCTCGCCGGCACCATGTTGATGCGGCGCAGCTCGGCGCGGTCGATCCCGAGTTCGCGGGCGGCGGCGTCGATCAGCCGCTCGACGAGATAGTTGCTCTCCGGGCGGCCGGCGCCGCGATAGGCGTCGACCGGCACGGTGTTGGTGAACACGCCGAACACCCGCGCATGGATCGCCTTCATGCCATAGACGCTGGCCAGCACCTTGGTGCCGGCGAGGGTCGGGATGAAGGGACCGAAATTCGAGAGATAGGCGCCCATGTTCGCCGTGTCCGTCACCCGCATGGCGGTGATCCGGTGATCGGCGTCGAGCGCCAGCTCGCCGATGGTGATGTGGTCGCGCCCATGCGTGTCGGAGAGGAACGCCTCGCTGCGCTCGGAGGTCCATTTCACCGGCCGGCCCAGCTTGCGGGCGGCGTGGCAGACCATGACATGCTCGGGATAGACGAACAGCTTCATGCCGAAGCCGCCGCCGACATCCGGGGTGATGACGCGGAACTTTGCCGGCTCCACCCTGAACACGGCGCCGGCGAGGCAGTCCTTCAGCAGCCAGCCGCCCTGGGTGTTGGTGGTCAGCGTCCAGCGGCCGGACGCCGCGTCGAACTCGGCGCGGGCGGCACGGGGCTCCAGCGAGTTGACGACGATGCGGTTGTTGACGATGCGCAGCTTCGTCACATGCGCGGCGGCGGCGAACAGCTCGTCCACCTTCGCGGCGTCGCCCACCGCCCAGTCGAAGACGCGGTTGGCCGGCGCGTCCTCGTGCACGCGCGGCGCGCTGTCGGACATCGCGCTGGCCAGATCGGTGATCGAGGGCTTCGTGTCGTAGCGGACGTCGACCAGCTCGGCGGCATCGCGCGCGGCCTGCGCGGTTTCGGCGACGATATAGGCCACCGGCTCGCCGACATGGCGCACCGCGCCCAGGGCGAGGGCCGGGCGATCGGCCTGGGCGCGCGGCGTGCCGTCCTGGTTCTTGATCGGCACCATGCAGGGAATCGGCGCGATGCCCTCGGCGGCGAGATCCGCGCCGGTGACGATGGCGACGACGCCCGGCACCGCGCGGGCGGCCTCGGCGTCGATCCCGGTGATCGTCGCGGCGGCGTGCGGCGAACGCAGGACGTGCAGGTGCAGCGCGCCCTCGCCCGGAACGTCGTCGGTATATTGTCCAGCGCCGCGCAGCAGCCGCGAATCCTCGACGCGCTTGACCGGCTGGGCAAGACCGAATTTCACCATGATCGATTCCTCATCTTCCAGTTGCTGACGGCGGCCGCAGCGCGCCTTCCCTGCGCTCAGGATATGGGTCGGTCGGGAAAATACAATAGACCGGCAAGGCAACAGCGGTTTGCCCTCGGCACGAAACAGGCCATATGCAGGCGATAGAATGTGTTTGGGACCGGCCACGGGCCGAAAGGAGCAGACATGCAGATCAACGCCGATCTTCGCCAGCCGGCGCTCGTCGATTCGGCGGCGCTCGACTGGATCGCCTCGCCGATGGCCGGCGTGGAGCGACGGATGCTGGAGCGCGACGGCGGCGAGGTGGCGCGGGCGACCTCGCTGGTGCGCTACGCGCCGGGTTCGGCCTTCAGCCCGCACCGGCATGACGAGGGCGAGGAATTCCTGGTGCTGGAGGGCGTGTTCTCGGACGAGACCGGAGATTTTCCGCGCGGGCATTACGTGCGCAATCCGCCCGGGTCGCGGCACACGCCCTCCAGCGCGCCGGGGGCGACGATCCTGGTGAAGCTGCGGCAGATGCCGCCGGAAGAGGCCGCGCCGGTACGCATCGACACCACCGATCCCGGGCTGTGGCGCGAGCGGGCGCCGGGGTGGTCGGAGGCGCTGCTGTTTTCGGCGCCCTGGGAGCAGGTGGACATGATCCGCCTCGCCGCCGGGATCGAGAGCGCGGAGCAGGCATATCCGCGCGGGGTCGAGATTTTCGTGGTCGAGGGGTCGATCGCGCGGGACGGCGCGACGCTCGGCGCCGGCACATGGCTGCGGCTGCCCGCCGGCAGCCGGCTCGCGCTGGCCAGCGCCGACGGGGCGCTGCTCTACCGCAAGAGCGGCCATCTGCCGGCGGCCGCCTGACGCCATGCACGACCTGATCGTGGTCGGGGCGGGCCTTGCCGGGCTCGCCCTCGCGGCACGCGCGCAGGAAGCGGGCCAGGATGTCGCGGTGATCGAGGCGCGTTCGCGGACCGGCGGACGAAGCCTCGGACACCGCACCGCTTCAGGCTGCTACGATCTCGGCCCGGCCTGGATCTGGCCGGCCATGCAGCCGCGCGTGGCGCGGGCCGCCGCGGCACTCGGCCTCCGGCTCTACCGCCAGGCGGATGAAGGCGGCTTCGTGTTCCAGGACAGCGACGGGACGGCCCAGCGCCTGCCCCACGGCTTCGCGCAGGAGCCGCCGAGCATGCGGGTCGAGGGCGGGATCGCCGCCCTCGCCGAAGGATTCGCCGCCCGCCTCGCCCCCGGCACGATCCGGCTCGGCACCCGGGTCGAGCGGCTGGTCCTGGAGTCGGATGCGGTCGGCGTCGAGACCGGGGCGGCAGCGCTGCGGGCGCGGCGCGTGGCGCTGGCGCTGCCGCCGCGACTGGCGGCGACGATCGGCTTTGCGCCCGCCCTGCCCGCCGCTTCGCTGCGGCAGTTCGAGGCGGTGCCGACCTGGATGGCCGGGCACGCCAAGGCGCTGGCGATCTACGACGCGCCGGTCTGGCGCGCTTCCGGCCTGTCCGGCGGGGCCTTCAGCCGGTGCGGGCCGCTGGGCGAGATTCACGATGCCAGCCTGCCCGGTGCCGCGGGCGAGGCGGCGCTGTTCGGCTTCTTCGCCTGGCCGGCCGCGATGCGGGCGGCGCGCCGGGCAAGGCTGGAGGATGCGGTGCGCGCCCAGCTCGCTTCGCTGTTCGGCCCGGCGGCCGGATCACCGCGCGCGCTGCTGATCCAGGACTGGTCGACCGACGAGCTGACCGCGACTCCGGCCGACGCCCCGCCGCTGGCCGGGCATCCGGCCTATGCGCCGCTCGCCCTGCCCGCGCCGTGGCGCGACCGCGTCCTGCTTTCGGGATCGGAGAGCGCGCCGGAATTCGGCGGCTATCTCGAGGGCGCGCTGGCCGCCGCCGAGGCAGCCGCCGCCATGAATGCGCAACATGGCGGCGGCCTTCCCGCGGCTGGCGTGGCAGCCGGGCGTTAGGCCCGGCCGCTGCGCATCCGCCGGAGGCGGAGGATGGTGTCGATGGTGATCGCGGCCAGCAGGATCAGCCCCTCGACGATGAAGCGCACCGATGAGGCGGCGCCGAGCAGGTTCATGCCGTTGCTGACACTCGCGATCACCAGTGCGCCGAACAGCGCGCCATAGACGCTGCCGCGCCCGCCGAACAGCGAGGTGCCGCCGATCACCGCCGCGGCGACGGCGTTGAGCATGATGTCGCCATTGCCGACCGAGGCGGAGGCGACGCCGAGGCGCGCCGCATCGAGATAGCCGGCGAGGCCGACAAGGAAGCCGGCGATGATGAAGACGGCGAGCTGAATCCCCTTCACCGAGATGCCGGCGCGGCGCGCCGCCTCGGCATTGCCGCCGACCGCGTAGAGATGCCGGCCGAAGCGGGTGGACTTGGTGACGAAGGCCGAGGCGAACAGCGCGATCAGGAAGATCATGAGCAGGAACGGCACGCCGCGATAGGCGTTCAGCATGAACACCGCGCCGAACAGCATGATGGCGACGCCGACCAGCCGCATCGTCGCGGCGAACCCGCCCTCGTGGCCGCTCGCCGTGCGCTTGCGGATGCCGTTCAGCGTGACCGCGGCATAGGCGCCGAACAGCAGCAGGCTCAGCACCCACGACCACAGCGGATCGAGATTGAGCGTGCCGATCGCGGTGGTGAAATTGTCCGCCAGCGGCACCGATCCGCCATGCGGCGTCAGGATCGCGAGCGTCAGGCCCTCGGCGATCATGCCGCCGCCGAGGGTGACGACGAAGCTCGGCACGCCGATCCGCGAGACCACCATGCCCTGGAGGAAACCAAGGCCGGTCGCCAGCGCGATTCCAAGCACGATGCCGACGCCGACCGGCAGGTGAAAGAACACCGTGGCCAGCGAGAACACCGACGCGGCGAGAACCGAGTTCCAGCCGATCGACAGGTCGATCATGCCGAGCAGGATGATGTAGATTTCCGCGAGCGCCAGCGTGCCGGTGACGACGATCTGGGCCGCGAGATTGGAGAGGTTGCGCGGGGTCAGGAAGTTGGCGTTCAGCGTCTCGAACACGATCCAGATGACGATGAGTGCCGCGATCACCGGCAGCATGCCGAGATCGGTCGATTGCGCGACCCCGGTCAGCCAGCGCCTGAACGGGGATTTCTGCTCGGATTTCTGCTCCGGATGCTGCACGCTGCTCATGCCATGGCTCCTGCCGCGCCGGTCCCGGGAATGGCGAGCGTGCCGGTGATGGCGCCGACCACCTGCTCCGGCGTCACGTCGCTCTTGCGGGCTTCCATCACCGTGGCGCCGAGGCGCAGCACGGCGATGTTGTCCGCCACCTGGAAGACGTTCTGCATGTTGTGGGTGATGAGAATGACGCCATAGCCCTGCTCGGCGAGGTCGCGCACCAGGCGGAGCACCTCCGCCGTCTGGGCGACGCCGAGGGCGGCGGTGGGTTCGTCCATGATGACGAGCTTCGAATCCCACAGCACGGCGCGGGCGATGGCGACCGCCTGGCGCTGCCCGCCGGAGAGCGAGGCCACCGGCGTATCGAGCGCGGGCAGGTTGATCCGCAGCGTCTTCAGCACCCGCCGCGCTTCGAGTTCCATGTCGACATCGCGCAGCACATGCGGGCCGAGCGCGGTCGGCGTGCTGACGAGTTCGCGGCCGAGATAGAGATTGGCGCAGATGCCAAGATTGTCGCAGAGGGCGAGATCCTGATACACGGTCTGGATGCCCAGCGCCGTCGCCTCGGACGGGTGGCGGATCGAGACCGGCCTTCCCTCGAGCAGGATTTCTCCCTCGTCGATCGGCGCGACGCCGGCGATCGCCTTGATGGTCGTGGATTTGCCCGCACCGTTGTCGCCAAGCAGGGCGGTCACCTCGCCGCGGCGGACGGTGAAGTTCACGTCGCGCAGGGCGACCACGGCGCCGTAGCGCTTTTGCAGGCCGCGCACCTCAAGCAGGGGTGCTGCGGCGGGTTCAGCCGCGATTGCCGCACTCATCTCTCGTCCTCCCAAGCAAACGGCGGACGCGCGGGGCGTCCGCCGCGCCGTCAATGGTCCCGGATCAGGCGCCGTGGGCCTTGCAGATCTTGCCCTGGGCCGCGGGGCCCACACAGATCGCCTTCCAGGTGGTATAGCCCGACTTGATCACCGAGCCGGCGATATTCGCCTTGGTGACCACGAGCGGCTTCAGCAGGACCGACGGGACGTCGATCATCTTGTTGTTGGTCTTGCCGTTCAGCAGGCCGGCCGGCGGCTTCGTGTCGGTCGCCACCGCCACCGCGAGTTCCGCCGCCGCGGCGGCTTCCTCGGGGACGTATTTGAACACGGTCATCGACTGCAGGCCTTCGAGGATGAAGGTCAGGCCGCCATTGGTCGCATCCTGGCCGGTCACCGGCACCTTGCCGGCGAGGCCGACCGCCTGGAGCGCGCGGATCACGCCGGAGGCGGTGCCGTCATTCGCGGCGAGGACGGCGTTGACCTTGTTGTGCAGCCGGGTGAGCGCCTGCTGGCTTTCCTCGAACGCGTTCTGCGGGCTCCAGTCCGGCGTCATCACCGAGTAGGCGAGGTGCAGCTTGCCGGATTTGAAGAGCGGGCCGAGCACGTTCATCGCGCCCTTGCGGAAGTCGAACGCGTTCGGATCGGTCGGCGCGCCGTTGATCATCATCACGCTGCCGCCGGGCTTGGTGTGCCTGGCGATATACTCGCCCTGCAGCTCGCCGACCTTCGTGTTGTCGAACGAGACGTAGTAATCGGGCTTCGAATCCTGGATCAGACGGTCGTAGGAAATGACCTTGACGTGGTTGCGCGCGGCGTAGTTGACGATCGCGGCACCGGCCTTGCCGTCGACCGGATCGACGACGAGAACGTCCGCGCCGTTCGAGATCGCGGATTCGGCCTGGTTGAGCTGGGTGTCGGGGCTCGAATTGGCGTTGCTGACGATCAGCTTGGCGTTCGGATCGGCCGCATGCGCCATCTTGATGAACCAGGGACGGTCGACCTGCTCATAGCGCGGCGAGGAGTTCTCGGGCAGCAGGAAGGCGATCGTCGTCTTCTTGCTGCTGATCTGGTGCACGGAAGGCTGGGTGACCGACTGGGCGTGCGCGGCCGTCAGGCCGAAGGCGCCAACCGCCAGCGCGGACGCGGCAATAATCGTCGGGAACGCGATTTTCATGGTGTTTCCTCTTCCAAGAAATGATGGATCGAATTCCGGTCCTCCGCCGAACCGCGGAGCTCCAATTAATTTGACCCTTGTAGTAAATCGGTTGCTATCGTGAAGCCCGAACCATTGTCAAGCGGGAAATGCAGACTTGTCGCGGACGCTCGGCCGGCGGGGCCCTATTGCTTGGGTTCGTCGATCTCGCGCAGCGCGCCGGAACGCACGCTTTCCATCGCATTGTCGAGGATCCGCAGGATGGCCTCGTCGGGCAGCGAGGCGCTCAGCAGGTTCAGCGCGCCGCCGAGCAGGGCCGAGGCGATGGCGATGGTCGGGATCTCCTTCTCGACCATATGATGAACCAGCTGGTCGATGATCTGGCCGGCCTCGAGGATCTGCGCCTCGGTTGCTTGTTGGTGCATCTGATCATTCCCTTGCGTCATGAAATCGTTATGGCGGCGGCCGGCCCCTCAGGCCGGAGTCGTCGCGGGGCGGAGGGGAAGCTCGCGGGTGCGCGGGCCGGTGGCGAGGTCCTGTTCGGCCGAGGCCGCCTCGATCTGCTCGGACTGCGCGGCCCACATCGCGGCGTAGATGCCGCCGGCGGCGAGCAGCGAGGCATGGGTGCCGCGCTCGACGATGTTGCCGTCGCGCAGGACGAGGATCTCGTCGGCGTCGATCACCGTGGACAGGCGATGGGCGATCACCAGCGTGGTGCGGTCGCGCGCGACCTGCCGCAGCGCCGCGCCGATATCCTGCTCCGTCGCCGTGTCGAGGGCGCTGGTCGCCTCGTCGAGAATCAGCAGGCGGGGATCCTTGAGGATGGTGCGGGCGATGGCGACGCGCTGCTTCTCGCCGCCCGAGAGCTTGAGGCCGCGCTCGCCCACCGTGGTCGCATAGCCCTGCGGCAGCGACATGATGAAATCGTGGATCTGGGCGAGGCGGGCCGCACGCTCGACCTCGGCATCCGACGCGCCGGGGCGGCCATAGGCGATGTTGTAGCGGATGCTGTCGTTGAACAGCACGGTGTCCTGCGGCACGACGCCGATCGCGGCGCGCAGGCTCGCCTGTGTCAGGTCGCGCACGTCGATGCCATCGACCAGCACGGCGCCCTCGCTCACGTCGTAGAAGCGGAAGAGCAGCCGCGAAATGGTCGACTTGCCCGACCCCGTCGGCCCGACCAGGGCGATCTTGCGGCCGGGTTCGGCGCGGAAGGAGATGCCGTGCAGGATCTCCCGATCGGGGCTGTAGCCGAAGCGGACATCCACGAACTCGACCGGCACGGGAGCACCCCGCGCCGGCAGGGTTTTCGCATCCGCCCGGTCGGAGATCTCCTGCGGGGTGCGGAGGAGTGAAAACATCTGCTCCATGTCGACCAGGCCCTGCTTCAGCTCGCGATAGACGAAGCCGACGAAGTTGAGCGGCTGGTAGAGCTGGATCAGGTAGGTGTTCACCAGCACGAACTGGCCGACATTCAGCCGCCCGGCGACGACGCCGTTCGCCGCCATCAGCATCAGCACGGCAAGGCCGACGGCGATGATCGCGGCCTGGCCGAGATTGAGCGCGTTGAGCGTGACCTGCGAGCGGACCGCCGCCGTCTCGTAGGCGGCAAGGCTCGCGTCGAAGCGCACGCTTTCATGCGCCTCGTTGCCGAAATACTTCACCGTCTCGAAATTCAGCAGGCTGTCGATCGCCTTGGTCTGGGCGGCGTTGTCGGTCTCGTTCATCTGGCGGCGGAACTTGATGCGCCAGGAGGTGAAGCCGAAGGTGAAGCCGAGATAGCCGCCGACCGCGACCAGCGTGATCGCGGCATAGATCCAGTTGAACATGTGCCAGAGGATGCCGACCGTCAGCAGCAGTTCGATCAGCGTCGGCACCACGTTGAACACGGCAAGGCGCAGCACCGTCTGGATGCCGGTGGTGCCGCGCAGGATGATGCGCGAGAGCCCGCCGGTCTGCCGGTCGAGATGAAAGCGCATCGAGAGGTTGTGCAGATGCTCGAAGGTCTCGCGGCTGATCACCCGCGCCGCGCGCTGCTGCACGGCGGCGAAGAGCGCGTCGCGCAGTTCGCCGAAGCCGGACGAGGCGATGCGCACCAGCGCGTAGGCGACGATCAGCGCCGCCGGCACGGCGAGCGGGCCGGCCTTGGCCGACAGCACGTCCACCGCCCGCGCATAGAGGATCGGGATGATGACGGTCGCGACCTTGGCGAGGACCAGGCACAGGGAGGCGAGCACGACGCGGACGCGCAATCCGGGCTCGCGCTTGGGCCAGAGATAGGGCAGCAGGGAGCGCACGGTGGCGAGACTGCTTTCGCTCTTGGCAATGTCGACGGTTCGGGCCATGTCCGGCAGATGGCATGCAGTTCACGAAATGCAAATGGCCGGCACTGAGGAGCAGGTATCGGCCGCGCTGCTCGAACGTATCGCACGGTGCCGCACGGCGGTTCTGCCGGGACGGCGGATTCCGCTCCTTATCGGCGACGAGCCGGTCGGCTATGTCGGCGCCGCCCTGGCCGCGGACCTTGCGTTCTATGCGCGTCCCCATCCCGGCGGGCTGAGCATTCCGCCGGAAGAGGCCGCGCGGCTGAACGCGGTGGCGACCCCGCTCGGCCCGGCGCACGGCTTCCGCACGCGGGGCGAGTTGTTCGACGTGCGCAGCCGGATCGACGGACCGGTGCTCGCAACGCTCGACCGCGGGGCGCTGCCCGCCTTCGGAGTCATCGGCGTCGGCGTGCATCTGAACGGCTATGTGCGGCGGGCGGACGGGCCCCATCTGTGGATCGGCCGGCGGAGCGCGACGAAGAAGCTCGATCCCGGCAAGCTGGACAACCTGGTCGGCGGCGGCGTCTCTGCCGGAATGGGCGCGTTCGACACGCTGGCGAAGGAAGCTGCCGAAGAGGCGAGCATTCCCGCCGGCACGATCGCCCAAGCGCGGGCGGTGGCGCGGATCGCCTATGACATGGAGCGGCCGGAGGGGCTGCGGCGCGACCTGCTGGTCTGCTACGACCTCGAGCTGGACGAGTCGTTCCGCCCCGAAGCGGCGGATGGCGAGGTGGAATCCTTCAGCCTCGTCCCGGCCCGGGAGATGCTCGGCATCGTCGCCGGGACCGATGAGGTAAAGTTCAACGTCAATCTCGTGATCATCGATTTCCTGCTCCGCCACGGCGTGCTCGCCGATCCGAGCGACCGGGTGCGGGCGGCGCTCGCCGCCCAGCCGCCGGCGGCGGCGGATTGACGCGCCGCCGGGTGGCAGGGATCAGAAATCGAGGTCGGCGTAGTGCGGCGGCGGCGTGAAGCCGGAGACACGATCGTTCAGCAGCGGGCGGAAGGCCGGGCGGGACTTGATCCGCGCATACCATTCGCGGGCGGCCGGATTCACCGACCAGTCGATATCGCCAATGAAATCGAGGGCCGAGAGATGCGCCGCGGCGGCGAAATCGGCCAGCGAGAGATTGGCGCCAGCAAGATATTTCCGCCGCTCGGCGAGAAAGCCGATATGGCCGAGATGGGCGCGTAACGCCGCATAGCCGTCGCGGATGCGCGAGGGGTCGGGGGCGCCGCGCTTGGCCGCCGGCTTCATCACCTTCTCGTAAAGCAGGTTGCGCGACACTTCGGTGGCGAAGCGCTCGTCGAACCAGGCGGTGACGGCGCGGATCTCGGCGCGCTCGGCCAGCGTGCGGCCGATCAGGGAAATGTCCGGGTACGCCTCGTCGAGATATTCGCAGATGGCGTTGGAATGGGGCACCACCAGCCCGTTCTCCTCGACCAGGGTCGGCACCGTGCCGGCCGGGTTCATCGCGAGGTATTCCGGGCGGCGCTCCCATGTCCGTTCGAGCTTGAGTTCGAAGGGCAGCCGCTTTTCGGCCAGCACGAGCCTGACCTTGCGGGCAAAGGGCGAGAGCGGGAGGTGATGTAGAATGCGCATGAACCGGCGTTATCGCAGGACGGCACCGGCGTGCAAGACGCGGCGGCGCCGTGCACCGCACGCAACCGTCCGTAGCATGTCATCACATTTATTCACTTTCGAGAATATCACAATTCCGTTACACTCAAAAGGCTGACGGACACACCCGTTGGGCTCAAGAAACGATATTTGGAGACACGCCATGAAACAAAGCTTTTCCAGCGAGGGCGGCGCCACGCGTCGTGCGACCCTGCTGGGCACCGCCTCGATCGCCGGACTTGCGCTTGCCTCGCGCGCCGGCGCGGCGGCGCCGCAGACCGTCACCCTGCCCTTCGCCAATGGCGAGCGGCCCGTCGTGCCGGCGGGAACGTTTCCGCAAAAAGGCGAGATGATCCTGCAGCGGACCCGCGCGCCGCTGCTGGAAACGCCGTTCGAGGTGTTCCGGGACAACCTGTTCACACCGAACGACCGCGCCTTCGTGCGCTGGCACATGGCCGACTTCCCGGAAAGCATCGACACGGCGAAATACCGGATCAGGGTTTCGGGCCTCGTCGACAAGCCGGTCGAGATCACGCTCGACGAGCTGATGCACGGCTTTCCGATCCGCAAGATCGCTGCGGTGAACCAGTGCTCGGGCAACAGCCGGGGCTTCATCGAACCGCGGGTGCCCGGCGCGCAATGGGCGCATGGCGCCATGTACAATGCGATGTGGACCGGCGTGCCGCTCAGGCATCTGCTGGCCCGCGCCGGAGTGAAGGCCGGGGCGACGCATGTTGCGTTCCGCAGCCTCGAGCAGGGCGGCGGGCTGTATCCGGCGGATGTCAGATTCGAGAAGGCCATTCCGCTGTCACGCGCCAATGACGGCGAGGTGATGATCGCCTTCCAGATGAACGGCGCGAATCTGCCGCTGCTCAATGGCTACCCGGTCCGCCTCATCGTGCCGGGATGGTATTCGACCTATTGGGTGAAGATGCTCACCGAGATCGAGGTGATGGATCACCCCTCGACCGATTTCTGGATGGCAACCGCCTACAAGATCCCTGACACGCCGACCGGATCGATGACACCCGGTGAGCCGGGGATCAAGATGGTGCCGATCAACGAGATGAAGCCGCGCAGCTTCTTCGGCAGCGTCACCAACGGCGCGCGGCTGCCCGCCGGCAGACCCGTCGTGGTTCGCGGCTTTGCCTTCGGCGGCGGCAGCGCCCTGAAGTCCGTTGCCGTGTCGATCGACGGCGGGGCGAGCTGGCGCCCGGCCAGGCTCGGGCAAAACCATGGTGCCTATGGCTTCCGGGACTGGCAAATTCCGGTGCGCTTCCCGAAACCGGGGGCCTATCGGCTGATGGTCCGGGCCACCAACGCGGCAGGGCACGTGCAGCCCGCGAAGGCAGGCTGGAATCCGGGCGGGTTCCTCTACAACGCCATCGAACATGTCGACGTCACGGTCGCCTGAGAAAGGACGGCAAGCCATGAAGATCATCAGCACATATTCCGCGCGCGCCGCTCTTGTTGCGCTCGCGGCGGCGACCGTCTGCGGCACCATTGCACTGGCGGCTGCACCCGGACCGACGCTGGGGCCGCTCTCGGTCAACGTTCCTTCTCCGGGTGGCTATTTCCAGGGCACGGGGGCGGAAATCCTGAACCAGCACTGCGTCACCTGCCACTCGGCGGGATTCGTTGAGCGGCAACCGAAGCTTTCCGCATCGACCTGGACAGTGGAGGTGACGAAGATGAAGAAAGCGTTCGGCGCGCCCTACGCGGAGGCCGACATCCCGAAGATCGTCGACGCGCTGGTGGCCCGGCAGAAGGCGATGAAATAGCCCAACTCAGCCGCCGCGATCGGCCTCGAAGAGGGACTGCAGTTCGGCGACGCTCTGCTCGATGCTGGCGACCACGCGCGACGGGTCGCCGGCAAAGCCGAGGGTTTCGGTGAGCAGCGCCTCGTCCCGCTGCCGGAACGTGAAGATGGTGCGCGCCGCCTCCTCGGCCGGAATGCCGAGTTCGCGCAGCGCGCGTTCGCCGAGTTCGAGGCTCGATGCAAAGGTTTCGCGCACGATGTGCTCGACGCCGCGATCCATCAGCAACTGGGCATGGCGGCGGTTCCGCGCCCGCGCCAGGATGGTCAGGTGCGGCAGGTGGCGGCGCGCGAGGTCGGCCACCCGGAGCGCCGCATCGGGATCGTCGAGTGCGATGACCAGCAGCTTCGCATTGCCCGCGCCGGCGGCGCGCAGGACGGTGAGCCGGGCCGGATCGCCGAAATAGGCCCGCGCGCCGAAGCGGCGGACGAAGGCGACATGTTCGGCGTTCTGGTCGAGGGCGACGAAGGGAATCCGTCGCACCGAGAGCAGCCGGCCGACGATCTGGCCGACCCGGCCGAAGCCGCAGATCAGCACCGGGACGACGGCGCCCTCCTCGATCGGGGTGCTCGGCGGCGTCTGCCGGCGGGCGATGCGCGGCATGACCCAGCGCTCGATGCCGGCGAAACCGAGCGGCACCACCAACATCGACAGGGCGACAGTGAGCGTCGCCAGCCCAGACTGGGCCCGGTTCAGCACCCCGGCACCGACGGCGGCGGCGAAGACCACAAAGCTGAACTCGCTGCCTTCCGGCAGCGCCGCGGCAAAGCGCAGCGCGGTGGCCACGTTGCGACGCTTCGCGAACGCGACCACGAACCCGACCGCGGTCTTCACCACAAGCAGCGCGGCCACGGAAGCGACGATCAGCAGCGGTTCGCTATGAAACAGCGAGAAATCGACCGACATGCCAACCGAGATGAAGAAGAAGCCGAGCAGCAGGCCCTCGAACGGCTCGATATCGGCCTGGATGGCGTGACGGAACTCCGAATCCGACAGCAGCGCGCCCGCCATGAAGGCGCCGAGCGAGGCCGACAGTCCGGCCCAGTGGGCCAGAGCCGCCGTGCCGACGACGATCAGCAGCGTCATCGCGGTGAACACCTCGGGGGTGCGCGCACCGCCGATCAGGCGGAAGACGCGGTCGGCGAGGACCATGCCGCCGAACAGGATCGCCGCCACCGCCAGCACCGCCCGCCCGACCGCGAGCCAGGGGACATTGTGGGCGAAATGCGCGGCGACATCCGCCGGGGCCGCGCCGGCGGCGAGATGGCTCGCCAGCGTATTGCCGACGAGCAGCGGCACCAGGGCGACCAGGGGGATGAAGGCCATATCCTGGAACAGCAGGACGGCGAAGGCATCGCGGCCGGAGGCGGCGCTGAGCAGGTTGCGCTCGTTCAGCATCGGCAGGACGATGGCGGTGGAGGAGAGCGACAGGCCGAGGCCGACCACCGTCGCCGCCGGCCAGCCGAGTCCGGCGAAATGGGCAAGGACGGCCAGAATGGCGGCGCTCGGGATCATGTGACCGAAACCGAGGCCCAGGATGGTCTTGCGCAGGATCCAGAGCCGGTGCGGGCGAATCTCCAGCCCGATCAGGAACAGCAGCATGGTCACCCCGAGCTCCGACACGCTGCGGATTTCGGAGATGCCGGTGACGAGGCGCAGGCCGGCCGGACCGATGATGAGCCCGGCGAATAGATAGCCCACGATGCTGCCGACCCCGAGGCGACGCGCCAGCGGCACCGTGACGACCGTGGCCGCGAGCAGTGCGACGAGGGTGATGATCATTGGGCCGGTTCCCCGAAACAGGCATGAGCGTGGATTGTGGGCCGCGGATGGTCAGGCAGTACCGGCGCGCGGAAGCGGACCGGCGGAATGACCCTGCCACCGGCCGGCGCGCCCGCCAACCGGCCCGATCGCGACAGGGCGGCCATTCCGTTTCCATCCCATGCCAATCGTGCGACAAACCCTTACGTAAGGCGGCGTGAGAACAGGATGATCGGGATGAACCACGATTTCGACCTTTTCGTCATCGGCGGCGGCTCGGCGGGGGTGCGGCTCGCGCGGATCGCGGCGGGGCATGGCGCGCGCGTCGGCATCGCCGAGGACCGGCACTGGGGCGGCACCTGCGTGAATATCGGCTGCGTGCCAAAGAAGCTGATGGTGATGGCGGCGGAGTACGGACTTGGCGCCGCCGATGCGCGCGGCTTCGGCTGGGACATGCGCGCCGTCGCGCATGACTGGCCCGGTTTCATCGCCGCCAAGGACCGCGAGATCGGCCGGCTGAACGGCGCCTATACGGGACTGCTGGAGCGGGCCGGCGCCACGATCTTCAATGCGCGGGCGCGGTTTCTCGGCCCGCATACGCTGATGGTGGGCGAGCAGCACGTCACCGCCGACCGGATCGCGATCGCGACCGGCGGCCAGCCGCTCCGGCCCGCCATTCCCGGCGCGGACCTCGCGATCGTCTCGGACGACGCCTTCCACCTGCCGGCGCGGCCGGAGCATGTCGTGATGGTCGGCGGCGGCTATATTGCTGTGGAATTCGCCGGAATCCTTGCCGGCCTCGGCTCGAAGGTGGACATCGTCTACCGCCAGCCACTGCCGCTGCGCGGGTTTGACCCCGACCTGCGGGCGGGGCTGGCGGAGGCGCTGGCGGCGAACGGCATCGGCGTGCATCACGGCGTCGAGCCCGTGCGGATCGAGGCGGCGGGCGCGCGGCGGCGCCTGCATCTGTCGAACGGGCACATGATCGAAGCGGATTGCGTGTTTTTCGCCACCGGAAGGGCACCGAACGTGGCGGGCCTCGGGCTGGACAAGGCCGGCGTGACGGCCGGGCCCGGCGGCGCGATCCCGATCGACGAGGATTATCGCACCAATGTCCCGCACATCTTCGCGCTCGGCGACGTGACCGACCGGCTGAACCTCACCCCGGTCGCCACCGCCGAGGGCCACGCCCTGGCGGACACGCTGTTCGGCAACCGGCCGCGCCGCATCTCCCTCGCCAATGTGGCGAGTGCGGTCTTCTCGATCCCGCCGCTCGCCACCGTCGGCGTGACGGAGGACGCGGCACCCGACGGCGCGAAAGTGTTCGTCGCGCGGTTCACGCCCATGCGTCACACGCTCAGCGGACGCGCGCGGAAAACGATGATGAAGCTGATCGTCGACGCGGAGACCGACCAGGTCATCGGCGCGCATATGCTGGGCGAGGACGCCGCCGAGATCATGCAGGGGCTTGCCGTGGCCATCACTGCCGGGGCGACCAAGGCGGATTTCGACCGCACGATCGGCATCCACCCGACTGCGGCGGAGGAATTCGTAACCCTGCGGACGGAGACACGACGGGTGAACCGCGGCGGCGAATCGGCGAAGCCGCGGGCGGCGGAGTAGCGCGCCCGCCCGGTTTTGGCTTATAGGCCCTTCTCCAAGGAGATCGCCATGAACGACGCTGACACGACGATGCATGATCCGGCGGGCTGGAGCCCGGAATCCTGGCGGGCGAAGCCGATCAAGCAGGTGCCGACCTATCCCGACGCGGCGAAGCTCGCTGCGATGGAGGCCCGCCTGCATGGCTATCCGCCGCTCGTCTTCGCCGGCGAGGCGCGCCGCCTGAAGGCCTCGCTCGCGCTGGCGACGGAAGGCAAGGCGTTCATCCTGCAGGGCGGCGACTGCGCCGAGAGCTTCGGCGACTTCACCGCCAACGTCATCCGCGACACGTTCCGCGTGCTGCTGCAGATGGCGGTGGTGCTGACCTTCGGCGGGTCGATGCCGGTGGTAAAGCTCGGCCGCATGGCCGGCCAGTTCGCCAAGCCGCGCAGTTCGGACAGCGAGACGATCGACGGCGTCACCCTGCCCTCCTACCGCGGCGACATCATCAACGGGCCGGATTTCACCGCCGAAGCCCGCATTCCCGATCCGGCGCGGATGGAGTTCGGCTATTTCCAGTCGGCCGGCACGCTCAACCTGCTGCGCGCCTTCGCCTCGGGCGGCTATGCCGACCTGCACCAGGTGCATCGTTGGAACCTGGATTTCGTGCGCCGCTCGCCGCTCGCCGAGCGCTACCGCGACCTCGCGGCGCGGATCGACGAGACGCTGCAGTTCATGGCCGCCTGCGGCATGACCAGCCAGTCGACCCCGCAGATCCACGAAACCGAATTCTACACGAGCCATGAGGCGCTGCTGCTGCCCTACGAGCAGGCGCTGACGCGCGTCGATTCGACGACAGGCGATCATTACGCCTGCTCGGCGCATTTCCTCTGGATCGGCGACCGCACCCGCCAGCTCGACGGCGCGCATGTCGAGTTCATGCGCGGCGTGAAGAACCCCATCGGCATGAAGGTCGGCCCGAGCATGGACGAGGACGACATGCTGCGCCTGATCGAGCGCCTCGATCCGGCGAACGAGGCCGGGCGGCTGACGCTGATCGCGCGGATGGGCGCGGAGCAGATCGCCGCCAAGCTGCCGAAACTGGTGCGGGCGACAAAGCGGGAGGGCCGCAATGTGGCCTGGCTGTGCGACCCGATGCACGGCAACACGATCACGACATCCGGCAAGGTGAAGACCCGCCGGTTCGATGCGATCCTGTCGGAAGTGCGCGGCTTCTTCGACATTCACGAGGCCGAGGGAACCACGCCGAGCGGCGTGCATGTCGAGATGACCGGGCAGGACGTGACCGAGTGCGTCGGCGGCGCGCGGCAGCTTTCCGAGGCCGATCTCGGGGCCCGCTACGAGACGTTCTGCGACCCGCGGCTGAATGCCGAGCAGTCGCTCGAACTCGCCTTCCTGATCGCGGCGGAACTGAAGACCCGTCGCGCGCCCCGCGGCACCGCGATCGCCGCCGAGTAAATGACCCGCGCCGCACGCCGGGCGGTCCCGCGCCCCGATCTCGACGCCGGGATCGCGGCGCGGACCGATGCCTATTTCAACCGGACCAGGGCGATCGTCGCCCGGTTCGGCGATGCGCGGGTCACTTACGCCCTGTTCATGCGCCGCCCCGTTGTCTCCGCGCCGATGCTGATGCTGCGCTGGCTCGACGAGGTGATGGAGGCGCGCGGCGAGCATGTCGAGGTCGAACTCGCCCGGCCCGAGGGATCCTGGGTAGGCGCAGGCGAGCCGATTGCCTATGTGACCGGCAGTTTCGTGGCCCTGGTGGATCTCGAGACGATCCTGCTGCAGAAGCTCGGCCCGGCCTGTGTGGCCGCGCACAATGCCTATCAGATGTGCGCCGCCCTGCCGAAAGCCGCCTTTCTCGCGATGGAATCCCGCCACTGCGCGGGCGCCGAAATGGAAGAGATGATGGCCTATGCGGCGTCGGTCGGTTCGCGGGCGGCGCGGGCCGAGGGCGCGCGCGGCTTCATCGGCAACGCCACTGACGAGACCGCGCATTATTTCGGTGCGCCGCATGGCTATGGGACCATGCCGCATGCGTTGATCGGATATGCCGGCAGCACCGTGCGCGCGGCCGAGATGTTCCACGAGACCTTTCCCGAATCCGACCTCACGGTGCTGACTGATTATTTCGGCCGGGAAGTGACCGATGCGCTTGCCGTCTGCCGGCGGTTTCCCGAGCTGGCCGATGCGGGCCGGCTGTCGATCCGGCTCGACACCCATGGCGGCCGCTTTCTCGAAGGGCTTGACCCGCAGGAGAGCTACGCGGTGATGGAGCGGCACGCGCCCGGCGCGATCCGCCGTTACCGCAGCCATAGCGAATTGCGCTACCTGATCGGCACCGGGGTGTCCGCCGCCGCGATCTGGCGGCTGCGCGAGGTGCTGGACGATGCGGGTTTCGTGCGGGTGAAAATCGTCGCATCGTCCGGCTTCGGTGTCGAGAAGTGCAGCGTGATGGCGGATGCGCATGTGCCCGTCGACGTCGTCGGGACAGGGAGCTTCATTCCCGAGACATGGAGCGAGACTTACGCAACGGCGGATGTCGTCGCCTATGACGGCGAGCCGCGGGTCAAGCTCGGCCGCGAATTCCTGCTGCGCGAGCGGGCCTGACGCGGCGAGCTCGGACGTCTCTCACTCGTCGTCTGTCGTTTCGTCGCCGGGCGCAGCCTGGCTGACCGCGGCGGGAAGGTGCTGCGCGAGAAGTTGAGCCGCCGCCGACGTATCGATCCCGAATTGCGCCGCGATCCTTTCCACCAGCGGGTCACCGAGTGCCTGCCGCACATCTTCGGCGCTGACCGGCAGGTTCTCTCCCGCGCCGAGCCAGGAAGCGACATGCGGGCCGAGATCGCTTTGCCGGAGTGTTTGCGTGAGGTCGGACAGACTGATGCCACTGCCCTCCAGCGCCTCCGCCAGGGAGCCGGCCGGCTGCCCCTCGGCAAGGCCGCTGATCAGACCGGAAATTCCGTTGAACAGACCCATTTGAAATCTCCCTAACCAAATACGGCCGGAAACGTTGCACACGTTCCGGCCGCGAATCAAGCAATCCCTGTCGGGATCGTGGTCAGGGACTCAGTATTTGCTGGCGTGCAGATGATGTTCGAGAGCCACCTTCTCGCACACATAGGCACCGCGCTTGGTCTTGCCGAAATACTTCGACTTTTCGCCATGGAAGACCTTGCTGCCCGTCGCGTGCCAAACCACCGTCCCGTGGCAGGCGGCCTTCGCCGCGCCGAGCGTCTTGTAGCCCGGCAGGGCGGCGGCGTGGGCGACATGATGCGTCTTCGCCTTGCTGTCCGGCGCCTTCTTGGTGGCGGCCTGGGCGGTGCCGGCGGCGCTCATGGTGAAGGCGAGCGCGAGCGCGGGAATTGTCGCGCGCAGGATCGTGCCGATGGTCATGGGAGATCTCTCCGATAAGAGGTTGGCTTGTCTTGCGGCCTGGCGATTCGGTCCGCCAGGCCGTGAGAGGGCGGTAACCAGACGTTGAGGCCAAATGATGGCAGGTTCGTAACAATCCGTCATAATCCGGCACGCGGTGACGACGGCACCAAAACCGCCTATCTAGCCGGCATGACCGACACACTCACGCTCGCCATCGCCCAGCTCGACCTTCATGTCGGCGCGATCGACCGCAATCTCGCGGCGATCCGCGCGGCCCGCGCCGAAGCCGCGTGCCGCGGCGCCGACCTGCTGGTCACGCCGGAACTCGGCATCGCCGGCTATCCGCCGGAAGATCTCGTGCTGAAGCCAGCCTTCGTTGCCGCCTGTGAAGCGGCTGCCGCCGAACTCGCCGCCGATACCGCGGATGGCGGGCCGGGCGTCATCGTCGGGCTGCCCTGGAGGGCGGAAGGCGCGCTGCATAATGCGGCTTTCGTGCTTGATGGCGGACGGATCATCGCCCGGCGGGCCAAGCACGAGTTGCCGAATTACGGCGTATTCGACGAAAAGCGGGTCTTCGCGCCCGGCCCGGCCCCCGGCCCGGTGATGTTCCGCGGGTTTCGCCTCGGGGTGATGATCTGCGAGGATTGGTGGCTGCCGGCCGTGTCGGAAACCCTGGCGGAGACCGGCGCGGAACTGCTCGTCTCGATCAACGGCTCGCCGTTCGAGGACGGCAAGCTGGGCGTGCGGTTGCAACTCGCGCTCAATCGCGTGGTGGAGACCGGCCTGCCCTTCGTCTTCGCGGCGATGACGGGCGGGCAGGACGAGATCGTTTTCGACGGCGCATCCTTCGCGCTGAATGCCGACCGCTCGCTGGCGCTGCGGATGCCGCATTTCCGTGCGGCAATCGAGACGCTCGTCTGGAAGCGGACAACCACGGGCCTGGTCGCGGAGCCGCACGTTCTGCCGCCCGAGCCTGAGCGGCTCGACCTGGTCTACCGGGCAATGGTGATGGGACTGGCCGATTATGTGAACAAGAACGGGTTTCCCGGCGTCATCCTCGGCCTCTCGGGCGGGATCGACAGCGCGCTTTCGGCGGCGGTCGCGGTGGATGCGCTCGGGCCGGCGCGGGTGCGCGCGGTGATGATGCCGAGCCGCTATACCAGCGCGCACAGCCTCGAGGATGCCGCCGCCTGCGCGGATCTGCTCGGCATCCGCTGCGACACGGTGCCGATCGGCGGCGCCACCGAGGCTTTCGCCGCCGTGCTGGAACCGCTCTACGAGGGCCGGACACCGGATATCACCGAGGAGAACATCCAGTCCCGCGCGCGCGGACTGATCCTGATGGCGCTGTCCAACAAGCTTGGCCACATGGTGCTGACCACCGGCAACAAGTCGGAAATGTCGGTGGGTTACGCGACTCTCTACGGCGACATGTGCGGCGGCTATTCGGTGTTGAAGGATGTCTACAAGACGACGGTCTTCGCGCTGTCGCACTGGCGCAACGCCAATCGCCCGGCGGACGCGCTGGGGCCGGCCGGAGCAGTGATGCCCGAACGCGTGATCACCAAACCGCCCTCGGCAGAGCTGCGGGAGAACCAGACCGACCAGGATAGCCTGCCGCCCTACGACGTGCTCGACGCCGTGCTGGAAGGACTGGTTGAGGGCGAGAAATCGATCGAGGAACTGGTCGCGGCCGGGCATGATCGGGCGACCGTGGCACGCGTGTGGAAGCTGCTCGACCGTGCTGAATACAAGCGGCGCCAGGCGCCACCCGGCGTGAAGATTACCGCGCGCGCCTTCGGCCGCGACCGTCGCTATCCGATCACCAACGGATTCACCCGCCTGGTCGGCTGATCAGGATCCGACCCCGGCGGCAATGGCGCCGGCAACCGGGTAGCTCGTCTGCCCGGCGAGGCGCACCAGCAGCGTCTTGGCGCCGGCCGTCAGTGAAGCCGGGATGATGGCATCGCCATTGGTCCAGCGATGCCCGGACTCCAGCGCGTACCAGCCTTCCCCCAGCATTTCGCTCTCGAGCGGCACATGAACCATCCGCCCCTCGTTCATTATCAGCAGCTGGACGACGTCGAGACCGAGGCGACGGCGATCCTCGGCGTCCGGATGGAGTTCGGCGGGGACGACGACATTCGACATCAGCCGCAGATCGGTCGGCGACGCAGGCAGCTGCACGGCATAGGTCGTCGGATCGAGTGACGAGACGGGCAGGAAACGCCCGTTCGCGAGCACGCGCAGGCCGGGATCGGTCGTTATCTCGGCAGCGGGCAGCCGCGCATCGATGCGCGCCCGGATCGCGGCCAGCATCGGCCCCGATTCGACAAAGGGCGCACAACTGCGGGTTTCGCGCATCGTCTGTGCGAAATCGGGATGAAGGGTCATCGCATCATCGTCGCTTTCGAAGAAGCGGCGATTGCCCGTGTCGAGATAGGACTCGGTGGGCAGTCCTTCCGCGAGCAGGATGTCGTGGGTCTCGAGTTCGATGTGATAATAGGTGAAGTTGCGGCGTTGCTCCTGGACGATCGAGCGGCCGTTCACCAGCGCCTTGGCTGGCACGAGGCAACCATCGAGATAGATCGCATGATCGGGTGAGAGATAGAGTGTGCGCTCGGGCAGACCATCGTCGATTGCGCCGCGCTCGATCCGCACGGGCCAGACTGTTTCGGGCCGGGGATGGCGCTGGCTGTCGATCGTCCGGCGTCCGACCCAGCGCACCGGCCGCATGGCTCCGGATTTGGTGATCAGCCGATCGCCACGGTTCATGGTCTCAACCGGGATGTCGCCATTCAGGCCGAAGATCCTGGTTCCTTCGAGGAAACAAACCGAGGTGGTGACGCCGGCATTCCTGTCACTGGCCGGCTGCGGCGCGAGATCCACAGACCCGGCGGAAGCGGCCGTCTGGTCCGCAACGCCTCTGGGCGCCAGATCGAAGGGAGACATCGCGGCTTGCGGTGAGGCAGCCTCCGCGGCGAAACGCGTCAGATCGACAAGGCCGGTCGTGCCGTGCATGTCCGTCTGCTGCAACGGTGCAACCGTGCTGACCTGGTCTTCCGCGTGTTCGTGAAGATCATTTTGCTCGATATCGAACGACTCGTCCGGATCATCGGACGGATCGGAATCGATGCGCGGCATGGCAATGGGCGTCAGGACCGACAGCAGGAGTTCATCGGCATATTCGACATCGGCGGTTCCGCCGATAGTGCCGCTGATCGTGATCGGATCAACGGATGTGAACTGGAGATCCAGGACACCAAACGTCCTGGCTTCGGGATCGCGATTGCGCACTGCCGCGGACCGTGCCGGTTCCGGAGCCTTTCCGCCCGGCTTCGTCATCCTGCTCATCTTCTTCTCCCACCGGAACGTCGTGCCTGGCCCATAACAGGCATAAAAATCCGGGTAAGTTCAAAATTTGAAAAATTTTCAGTTTTATCTTTTTTTTATACTTGATAGTATCGTATATGATTTCTGAAATTTGATCAAATTTATTATCGGTTATTTGAAGATGGCAACGCAAAACATTTTCGTTACAAAACTTTCTTTCTTATTTCGATCTCCCGGGTAGCGAGACAAATGCCGCAGGGTGAAAGCATGAAACACAACCGGAGCGACCCGCTCGGCGGATCGCTCCGGTCACAATACGCAGAAACTGGACCCCGGAGCTGAAGGGTCAGACCATCTTCTTGAGCGACGGCGATGCCTTGAATCGCACAGTCTTACCTGCTTTGACCTTGATTTCCTCGCCGGTGCGGGGGTTCACACCCTTGCGCGCCTTGGTCTTGCGGACGGTAAACGTGCCGAAGCTCGGCAGCGTGAACTTCCCGTTCTTTTTCAGTTCCTTAACGATTGCTTCCATCAGGTCCGTCGCGGCGCGGTTGGCGGCCACGCCCGTGATTTCGGCGGAGCCCTGAATGACCTCGGCGATAAACGCTTTCGACATGGTCGAAGCCTCTTTCCTGTCTAAGATCGGCTTTCGGGCCGATGCCGGCGTTTCCGGCAGGTTGGATAAATTGACGAATCGACCAACAACGAATCGATCGGCGGCGAATCTTGTAGCGATTCGCCGTATTATTCAACATACGAAAATGCGTTGACTGCCAATTTGCGCGCTCGTGGCGAAGTTGCGACGACACCGCAGTATCTGCTCATCCTGGTCCGTCGATAAGTTGAATCGATTGTGAATTGACGTGACCACGGCGGATACGATTCGACGGGAGGCGTGAACGAGCTTCCTGACCTGTCTCTCCTATCGCACGCTGAGAAAGACGCGCTGATCCGCGCGCTATGGGACGCGTTGCAATCATCCGAGCGCAGGAACGCGGAACTGGCAATCCGGCTTTCGGATGCGGAACGCCGGATTGCGGAGTTGGAGGCGCGGCTAAACGAACCGCCGAAGCGGCCGGACAATTCGAGCCTGCCGCCATCGCGCGGGCAGAAGCCAAACCGGCCCGAGAAAAGTCCGCGCAAGGGGCCCCGCAAAGGCAGTCTCGGCCGTGAGGGTGGCGGTCGCTTGCTTGCCGAGAACCCCGATCAGACGGTGATCGCGAAGGCGGCGCATTGCCAGCACTGCCGTGCCGGGCTGACTGACGCGGATCAGCGCCTCGCGCAGCGCTACGACAAGATCGATCTGCGCCGATCAAG